>JANNQE010000094.1:0-2528 GCA_031441625.1 Planctomycetia bacterium | reverse complement strand
GGAGAGGGGGACGGGGGGTGAGGTCTTCGGGTATCATGCCCGAATGCGGATGTTCCAGGCTCACAACACGAACCGGGTGAACCGGGTGCGGTTCAGCCCAGACGCCCGGACGCTGACGGCGGTTGTCCGTGGGCAGCCCGATATCAATCACTTCACCGTCGTCGATGGCGTGCGACAACTGTGGCAGCCGTTCCGCCGGGCAGCACTGTTCGATCTCGGCTACTCGGCCGATGGGGCGACGATCGCCATCGCGACGGTCGGCCTGGTGCTGGCTTACGACCTCCCGTCCGTTCCGGATGGCCAGGGGCGGTTCGAATCGCGCGCCTTGATCAGTACGGACGTTCGTCGGGAACGGATCCGGATGTCCACACCTTGGTTGACTTTCGGCTCGTCACCAGCCCCGCTTCTCACCTGGTTGGGCATTTCGGGTCGAGAACTCCACCTGTGGCGGCCGTACGACCAGCAGCGGATTGTCGCCCCGGAGGAGGGCGACTACCGCGGCGTTGCCTTCGGACCCGACGGCACCACCGTGACGAGCATCGAGTACCACGCGCACGCCCTGTGCGTGTGGAACGTGAAGCCGTTTCAGGTGCTGTTCCGCACCGACCTGAAAGGCATCAACACCTTCGACAACGGGTCGGTGGCGATGATGCCGGACGGCGAGCGGGTGATTGTCGCGGCGGGCAGCTTGCTGCGGTGCGTGCCGATCAACGGTGGCATCGGTTGGGACACGTCCACCAAGAAGCCGCCGCTGGAGATCGCGTTGCACACATCCGGGCGCACGCTGCTCGTGGCCGACGGGTCAAAGAAGGTGACGGCCTACGACACCGACAACGGCAAGGTGTCCGCCCAATACGATTGGGGCATCGGGAAGGTCGGGTGCGTGACGTACTCGCCGGATGGTACCCTCGCCGCCGCCGGCGGCGAGAAGGGGCAGGTGGTGGTGTGGGACGCGGAGTAGGTATTGGTTCCCAGGGCTTCCGCCCTGGGCTACATCCGGCGGTCCCTTCGGGACGCGAACAGACCCGACAACTCACGCCGCGAAGCGGCCGTCGTCCGTAGCCCAGGGCGGAAGCCCTGGGAACCAGGAAGTTCATCGATGCGCTCGAAGTTCTGGCGGTGGCTGATCGTCATCGTCGCCCTGATCGGCCTGGCGCTCGCGCTCAAGGCCGGGCTGGTGGCGTTCGCCGGGTACGTCATCCTCGGCGTGCTGTTGCTCAGTCGGTTTTTGGCGAAGTCGTGGATCACCAACCTCGAAGCTGAACGTGAGGTGCCCGAAGGTCAGCGCGAGATCGGCGACACGGTGAGCGTCGAGGTGAAGCTGACCAACACCGGCAAGGTGCCCGTCGGCTGGCTTCTGTTCGAGGACATGCTGCCGGAGTACGCGTTCAAGGCACGTCCGGTCCGCATCACCATCAAGGGCGGGCGGATCAAGGTGCTGTTCATCCCCGCCGGCAAGACGCGGACGATCAAGTACAAGATGACGTTCAACGCCCGCGGGTACTACCAGATCGGGCCGGCGTTCGCCGAGACGGGCGACGTGTTCGGCCTGCACCGTCGGCACCGGATTCTCACCGAACCGAGGTTCGTGCTGGTGCTGCCGAAGATCGTAACCCTGGCGAAGTACCAGTTCGCGTCCGAGCGGCCCATCGGCGAAATCCGGCTGGCGAACCGGCTGTTTGAAGACCCCACCCGCACCGCCGGCGTGCGGCCGTATCAGGTCGGCGACCCGCTCTCGCGGGTGCATTGGCGGGCGACAGCTCGCACGGGGCAATTGCACTGCCGCGTGTTCGAGCCCACTTCACTCGCCGGGGCGAGCATCCTCGTGGACTTCTTCAGTAAGGGGTACGACAAGAACCGCGAGCCGTATCGGTCGGACCTGGCCGTGACGACGGCGTGTTCGCTGGCGTATGCCGTGAGCCTGTTGAATCAGCAGGTCGGGTTCGCCAGCAACGGCCGCGACGCCGCCGAGCGCATCAAGGAAGAGGCGAGCGAGAAGCTCGACCAGCCCGACGAAGGGTTCACCAACCGGGCCGAGGCCCGCGAGAACTTCGTCGCCGTCGATCAGACCGACCGCCTCCGCCCGGTGATCGTGCCCACCCGCCGCGGGTTCGACCAGTTTCAGCAAATCCGCGAATCGCTCGCCCGCCTGGAACTGACCGACGGCATGACCTTCCCCCGGCTCATCGTGGAAGTCGCCCCGCGGCTGCCGAAGGACGCCACCGTGATTGCCGTGTTGCCCGACGTGCCGGTCGATTCGGCGATTGCACTGGGGCAGCTGCGGCGGCAGGGGTTCGCCATCTCCGCCGTGCTGATCTCCATCGCCGACGACGACAAGCCGGTGTGTGCCGGCCGGTTGATGGCCGAGGGCATCCGCGACGTGCGGTTCGTGCAGACGGAGGAAGAGTTGATCAACCTGGGCGAGAAGACGCAGGCCGGGCCGAGCACGTATGAGTTCGCGGTGACTCTGGCGTAATGGTGAACCGGCGGCGTCAGCCGCCTGGGTGACATGGACCCAGGCGGCTGAC
>JANNQE010000093.1:0-8679 GCA_031441625.1 Planctomycetia bacterium | reverse complement strand
GGGGGACTCCGCTCCCCGGAGTCCCCCTCACCCAGGGGAGAGGGGGACCGAACTACAACTCCTCGATGCTCCAGATGAGCCGATCCAGGATCGCCTCGTCGGTTTGGGGGTGGAAGAACACGCACTTCCAGCCCGGAATCTTGTGCCCGTGCGGGCGGTAGCCGATGTCGGTGGTGAAGCTGAGCCGCGCGTCCACCGCCGGGTCCATGCTGTACTCCCGCTTGTTGAACAGTCGCCGCACCTCGGCCGTGTACCGCGTCACGTCCTCCCCACTCAGCTTGCCCGCCTCCAGGTCGGAGTAAATCTGCTTCGCGTTGCGGCCCTTCGGCATCACCCACCAGACCACGCTCGGCCCCACCGTGTCGGCGTTCAGCACCATGCAGTAGTCGAGCTTCGCCAGCTTCGCCTTCAAATACTCGGCCAGTTCCAGGCTGCGGGCGATGAGCATCTGCCAGCCGTGCAGGCCGATGCCGTCGAGCGACGCCATGACGATGTACGGGCCGAGCGCCGGGCGGGACGTTTCGAGCGTGAACAGCGCCGGGTCACGCCGATCAATCGCATCGCTGAAATACGGCATGGCGGCGGTGGTGCGGGCGAGGCACCGCAGCTCGCTCCGGTTGTTCACCAGGAACGCCGAACTCGGGTAGTGCCCGCGGCCGGTCTTGTGGAAGTCGATGGTCACGCTGTCGGCCACCCGTAGCCCGCGGCACAGCACCTTCGCCTTCTCGATCGCCGGCAGCGTGTCGGCGTTGATCTTGAACGGGTTGGCGACGGTGTCGTACTCGTTCAGGAAGCACAGCCCCCAGCCGACGGCCGCATCCGCTTGCAGTTGCGGCGCAGGTCGGCCGTACTCCTTCGCCTTCGCGTCGATCACCTGCCGAATGCCGGCGATGTCGTCCACGCCGCTCGCGTCGGTGCTGCCGAACGTGCCGATCACATACGCCACCGCGTCGCCGCGGGTGTAAAGCTCGTCGAGCTTCTCGGCGAGTAAATCCAACTTCATCGCCATGTTGCGGTCGGTGGGGATGGCGTGCAGGTTGTCGGTGCCGATGCCGAGCCAACCGGCCACCGTCGCCGCACAGTAGTGCGCCGCCTCGGAGCAAATGCCGGCCACGCGAACGCCGCTCAGCCCGCTCCGCATTGCCCCCGGCACCACCTTCTCGATGCCGATCTTCCCGCCGTACATGTTCGAGATGGTGCCGCCGATGGTGAACACGCCCCACGGATCGACGGTGTGATAGAAGACTAGATTCGCCAGCGCTGTGACCGCCTTCACCTCCAGTTCGTTCGACCGCTGGCTGTACGTGTCGGTGCAGAGGTTCGGGTTCTTCAGCAGGCAGGCGATGGCCCCGATCAGGCTGGCGTAGTTGGCCGGCCCGCGGACGTTCTCGATGTGCAGCGGGCTGCTCCACCCGTCGGTGCCCCAGAAGTACGGGAACACTGCGTCGCGGGCGTCCTTCAGGTTGCCCGGCAGCAGGTGGATCTCCGGGTTCGCCTGGGCGGTCTCGTAGTTCTGGCTGAGGTAGTGCCCCGGCGGCAGCGACGACTCGGCTTTGAGCGCGTCGAGGAACTCTTGAAAGATGCCGGTGACCGCCTTCGGGTCGCAGTCGAAGAAGGTGGACACGAAGGCGTCGTAGCGGGTGCGGTCCATGAGGGTAGGCTACGAATCGTTCGCCCGTCGCGCTAGCAGATCGGTGCGGCTCACCCGATCCGCCGCACCCGCACGAACACGACCAGCAACGCCGCCGAGGTCAAAAACCAAGCGACACCATCGACCAAGATGCCCAATGTGACCCACGAAGGCACGGAGCCATCCTTCGCCGCGGGAGCCTGAGCTTGCATCACCAAGAGGTACACCGTTTTGACCACCGCGTACACGCAGCCGATCACACACAACACCGCACCGACGATGAGGAAAAAATCACCCACCCGCGGAGGCGACGATGCGGGAAACGGTTGATGCACGACCCCGGCGGGCGGGTGCGTCCACCCAGTCCCGCACTTCGGACACTGGGGTGACGCACCTGCGGGCGTGTCGAACCCGGAGCCGCACTGCGAACAAATGGGCATGGGTTGTTGTCCTCGGGAAACCATCCGATTGTACACCAGGCCTCCGCTCGCTTCGCTCGCTCCGACCTGGGCTGACAGAACCCGGCCCTTCAGGCCGAAGAGGGGTTCACCCCAGGTACGCCGCTTCACTCGCACGGCGGTAGGTGCCGTCGAGATCGACCGTCACGGTTTCATCTGCGGACAACGCCAGGGTCATCGACGGGAGCGGTTCGCCCACCGTCAGCGGGCGACGCCACACCGCCAACATCCGCCCGCCGGTCGGCACCGGCCCGCCCACCCGATACCCCATCGCGAACGGGGTCGGCAGCGGCGGTTGTGTCACCCCGAGTTCGGTGGCGATGCGGTCGGCGAATGAGAACGCCAACGGTTTGCGGTGAACGTCCACCAGCAGCAGGTGAACCCCGCGGAGTAGGTAGCCGGAATACGCCCCGGTGTACGCCGCCTGAGCCGAGTGTCGGTCCTTGTTCCACGGCGACACCAACTCAATCGCCGCCACCAGCCGCCCACTTCGCTCCACCATCAACGCGGTGTCGGGGTTGATGGTCGCCACCGCCACTTCCTCGTCGGGTTCTTCGACGGCGAACGTGGGCGTGGTGCCGATGTACGCCCGATACCCTGCCGGCAGTGCCGCCTTGAGTGCGTACAGCAACTCCACCATCCACACCTGATGGACGCCCTCCCAGCCCGACAGTTCGGCCCAGTCGTGCAGCGGCATGGTGAATTTTCCGCGATGGTGTTCTCTGCTGATTGTACCCGCACCGGCGGACTCACGTCGCGCCGTTCGCCTTCGTTACGGGTGCGGGGCGCTCACGCCGTGGGTGGCGGCGAGGTAGTTGCCGATGTCGGTCGGGCCGTCGAGGTACCGCTTGCCGGTCGGGGCGGTCTGAACTTTCACGCCCTCGGGCACCGTGCTCGCGTCGTCGAGCACCAGCACCGGGCAGCCGGGGTGCGTCTCGCCGAGCACGGCCGCCACCTCCGCCCGCGGGCGGGGGAAGCCGACCTCTTTCACCTCCAGTTTCTCACGCACCTGCGGGTAGTAGCTGAGCAGCCCGCTCACGGTGGCGCACGGCGGGCAGTAGTAAGTCGTCGCCCCGGCGTTCGCGTCGGCGAACCCCGGCTTCAGCAGGAACAGCACGTCGGCCATCGGAACACCCTCTCGGAGATGGGGGCAGTCTCGCCGCCGCCGCGGCTGGCGGCAAGGTGACGAGCGCAAGAGCGCAATCGGCGCAACCGGCGGCGTTGACAGGGCGGGTCCGGCCACTATTATGGCTGTCTTACGTTTGCCCGCACCCCGCAGAAGTTTGAGGCGGTCATGGCCGTACCGAAACGCCGCACGTCGAAGTCCAAGCAAGGGCACCGCCGCAGTCACCACTTCATCGTGCCGAAGCAGGTGCAGTACTGCGTGCAGTGCAACGAGCCGATCCTGCCGCACCGCGTGTGCGGCAACTGCGGCCACTACCACGGCCGCACGGCGGTGGTCATCCCGACCGAAACCGAAGGGAAGTAACCCCATGCGGATCGCCCTCGACGCGATGGGCGGCGACCACGGACCGCGGCCGAACGTGGCCGGAGCGGTGGCCGCCCTCGCCGCCGCGCCCGACCTGAGCGTGGTCCTCGTCGGCGACAAGGCCCAGCTCGACCCGCTGCTCGCCGCCATTCCCCACCCGGCCGACCGCCTGGAAGTGTTCCACGCGGCCGAAGTGGTGGGCATGGACGAGAAGCCGGTCGAGGCACTTCGCAAGAAGCCAGACAACTCCATCGCCCGCTGCTGGCAACTGCTCGCCACCAAGAAGGTGGACGGCCTCGTGAGCGCCGGCAACACCGGGGCGGTGGTCGGGGCCGGGGTGTTCACCCGCAAGTTCCTGAAGGGCATTCGCAAGCCGGGCATCGCGGCCGTCATGCCGACGATCACCGGCGGCAAGTGCGTGATCCTGGACGTGGGGGCGAACGTGTTCCCCAAGCCGGCCCACCTGCTGCACTACGGGGTCATGGGGAGTGCGTTCGCCAAGCACATGCTCGGCATCGACAGCCCCCGCATCGGCCTGATGAACGTGGGCGAAGAACAGGGCAAGGGGCACGACCTCGTCCAGACGGCGTATGAACTGTTCCGCAAAAGCCCGCTGAATGATCGGTTCATCGGCAACGTGGAAGGCCGCGACGTTCACAAGGGGACGGTGGACGTGATCGTCACCGACGGGTTCACCGGCAACGTGATCCTGAAGCACGCCGAGGGCCAGTTCGAGTTCATGATGAAGATGGTCGGTCAGGCGGTGATCGGACAGTTGCAGGCCGAGAAGGAACTGGGGGCGAAACTGCTCGCCAAGCTGGTGGACAAGTTCCACCACAGCAGCACCGGCGGGGCGCCGCTGCTCGGCGTGGACGGCTGCTGCATGATCTGCCACGGGTCGAGCGACGAGCGGGCCATTGCGAACGCGCTGGGGGCCGCCGCACAAGAGACCCGCGTCAAGCTGAACGAAAGGATCGTCGAGGAACTGGCCGCACTGCCGGCGGTGAGCGACGTGGAGTAATCTCCGCCCCGGAGGGGCGGTCGGGTGTGTCCTGGGGCGGAAGCCCCAGGACACCAACAGTCAACCAACAAGCCCCGGAGGGGCGCACGGAACCAGAAGGTCCGGGCGCCCCACCGGGGCTTGTGGAGTCACCATTATCACCCAGGGGCTTTCCGCCCCAGGCTACACCCGACCGCCCCTCCGGGGCTGAATTCGATATGTCTACCGCCTTCCTCTTCCCCGGTCAGGGTGCCCAGCACGTCGGCATGGGCCGCGACCTGTGTGCCAGCCTGCCCGCCGCCAAAGACCTGTTCGACCGCGCGTCGGCCGTGCTCGGCTACGACCTGCTCGCGGTCTGCACCGACGGCCCGGTCGAGCGGCTGAACGCCACCGACGTGAGCCAGCCGGCCATCTTCGTCGCCAGCCTCGCGGCGCTCGAACAACTCAAGGCCACGCAACCCGACCTGTTGACCAACGTGACCGCCACTGCCGGGCTGAGCCTGGGCGAGTACACCGCCCTCGTGTTCGCCGGAGTGATGACGTTCGATGACGCCCTGCGGGTGGTGAAGGCTCGTGGTTCGGCGATGCAGGCGGCGGCCGAGGCCACCCCCGGCGGCATGGTGGCAATCCTCGGCATGGAAGTGCCGGAGGTCGAAGTGTTGGTCGCCGAAGCACAGGCGACTGCGGGCGGGGTGCTGCGGGTGACCAACCTGCTCTGCCCCGGCAACACGGTGGTGTCCGGTTCCGCGGCGGGAATTGAAGCACTGGGGGCGTTGGCCGAAGCCCGACAGCTTCGCACCATCAAGCTGGCCGTCGCCGGCGCGTTCCACACCGACCTGATGAAGCCGGCCGACGACGAGCTGGCCGCGGCGCTGGCAAACGCCACCTTCGCCCCCGCGACGCTGCCGGTCTGGTCGAACGTGGACGCGAAGCCGCACACCGACCCGGCCGAGATCGCCCCGCTGCTGGTGAAGCAGGTGTTGTCGCCGGTGCGGTGGGAGGAGACCGTCCGCGGGCTGATGGCGGCGGGCGTGATGAAGTTCGTGGAGGTGGGGCCGGGGCGGGTGCTGGCGGGGTTGCTCAAGCGGGTGGACCGCAAGGCCGCGGTGGTGAACGTGGGGGCGTAATGGGCGAGCGGCGGCCGTGAGGCCGCTGTTTCTGGGTGAACCGCGGGTGTCAACCCGCGGGTGGTTGAACCCAGGCGGCTGACGCCGCCGGTTCACCCGAACGGCCCGCTCACGCGGGCCGCTCGCCAGATCGCTTGTTACGCCTTGTCGCCGATCAGGTCCCACCCCTTGCGGTACTCGCCCTTGATGAACTTCTGGGCGTCCGGGTTGCCGCTCGCCTTGCCCGTCGCCCCGTCCCAGTCGAACGGCTTGCCCGTGCGGATGGCCACGTTGCCCAGCAGGAACGACTCGGTCAGCAGGGCGGCGTAGTCGAAGTTGGACAGCGCCGTCGCCGGCTTGTTGTCCTTGATCGCCTGTACCCACTCGTTCTTCTGCCCCTGGTCGCCGCCGCCGTTCTTGGGCAGTGTCTCCGGGTCGCCGGTAATCCGCTCGACGCCATCCGGGGTGACGACATACGAGTCCGCCCCGTAGTCGTCCGGGCTGAACAGCACGCCCTTCTCCCCCACCAGGAACGACCCGCTGCTCACCACCTTCACCTGCTTCTTCGGGTCCTTCTCGTTCGGGTTGAAGAAGTTCCACACGTCCTTGTCGAAGTACACGGCGAACTCCTTCTCCCCCCGCTTCTTCTGACCGGGCACCAGCTCGGCCGCCGGCAGCACGAACTTGTTGTCCCGCTTGCCCTCGTACCAGTGGACGGGCAGGGCCGGCCGCTTGTCCCGCGCGGGGAAGTTCATGGTCACGTGCGCCCAACTCGGGCAGGTCTCCGGGTTCACGTCGCCGGCTTCGGCCGCCACCTTCGTCGGGTGGTCCAGGTTGAGGGCCATGAACAGCATGTTGGCCGTGTGGCAGGCCATGTCGCCGATGGCCCCGGTGCCAAAGTCCCACCAGCCCCGCCAGTTGAAGTCGTGGTACGTGCGATTGCCGGCGTAGGGCCGCTCGGGGGCCTTGCCCAGGAACTCGTCCCAGTGCAGCGTCTTCGGCACCTCGTCCACCTTGTCCGGCCGCTTCATCACCTTCGGCGCTTGCGGCCACACCGGGCGGTTCGTCCACACGTGCGCCTCCTTCACCGTGCCGATCACCCCGCCGCGGATCTTTTCCACCGCCCGCCGCAGGCCGTTCGCCGCGGTCCCCTGGTTGCCCATCTGCGTGCAGACTTTGTACTTGCGGGCCACCGCCATCATCATCCGCGCCTCGAACACCGTCTGCGTGAGCGGCTTCTGCACGTACACGTGCTTGCCCGCCCGCATGCACGGGATGGCGGCGGTGGCGTGGTGGTGGTCCGGCGTGGACACGGTGACGGCGTCCACGTCCTTGAAGATGGCGTCGTCGAACAGCTTGCGGTAGTCGTTGAAGGTCTTCGCCTTCGGCCACTTCTTCGCCTTGCCGCCGAGGAACTTGTCGGTCTCGTCGATGTCCACCAGGGCGATCACGTCGCCCAGGGCGCTGGCGTTGTCGATGTCGCTGCTGCCCTTGCCGCCGACGCCGATGCCGGCGAACCGCAGGCGGGCGTTCGACCCCTGCGCCCTCAGCACGGAGAAGGCGGGGCCGGTGAACAGGTAGCCGAGGCCGCCGGCGGCTGCGGCCTTGAGGACAGACCGTCGGGACAGTTTCCGGGTCATGGAGAGAGGCTCCCCCGCGGAGGTGCGGGAAATCGGACGGAAGGGAAAACCGGTGGGCACGGCCGGCGAGCGACCGCGTGCGGAGAAGTGTAGCCGAACGGCCGGGCGGGAGACAGGGGGCGGGGGCGGAAGGGCGTGGGTGAGTGACTGATGCACGCCCCACGAAAGCACCGGCCGCTTCACCCCAGCCGTTCGCCGAACACGATGCGATGGCCGTCCGGGGTGACGACGGCGAACTCCTTCATCCCCCACGGCTGGTCCGCGAGCGGGTGCCAAATCTTGACCCCATTCGCCACCGCTTCGGCGTAGAGGCCGGCCGCGTCCCGCACGTGCAGGTACGCGAACCACGAGTGATCCTGCGCCTGCGACATCGGCACCGCATCGGGGCAGTGGCCGAGACGCAGCTTGCACGCCCCGCGGCTCAGGAACGCCCACCCGTCGACGCACAAGTCTTCGGCGAACCCGAGTTTGTCGACGTAGAACCGCTTCGACGATTCGAGATCGTTTACGGCCAGCACGAACGTGGACGCGATGATGTCGGGCATGTCTTGCGGGGCCTCGCGGGTGAGCGTCTTTCGTGTTGGTTGGGTTTGGTTGTTGTGGGAGGACGCCCGTCCACCGCCGCGAAGCGGCCGGCGTTCGTAGCCCAGGGCGGAAGCCCTGGGACCCGTCGCCCCACCCTACCCCCGCCCCGAAGGGGCCGGCGTCCACCACGCCGGCCCCTTCGGGGCGGAGTCTCGTTCGCCCCATTCCCCAGGGCTTCCGCCCTGGGCTACGAACGCCGGCCGCTTCGCGGCGACACGGCACGTCCGATCCCACCAACTCGCGTGACGCTCACCCGCCTCGCGGTCTGGCAGAATGGCGCACCCGGCCCTTCCGCAACAGGTCTCCGATCAATCCCGCTGCCACCGCTCGATCGCCGCCTCGTGCCGCTCGCGGCGCTCGCGGGTGCGGCGGGTGGTGCCGGGGATCCACTTCGTTTCGGGCGGCTTCGGCGGGTCGAACGTGGCCGCCCACCGCTGCATCAGCTTGTCCCAGAAGTCGGACGCCGGACTCGGCTGCTGCGGGTACGGTGCCACCACCTGCTTCGGATCGACCGTCGGCCACTGCCCGCCGAACGGGTTGTTCGGCCCGGACCCGCCGACCGCCGAACCCAGCTTGGTGCCGACCTCGGGCAGCCGACTGCCCACTTGCGTGCCGACCGGCTGCACCGACGGCCGGCCGACGGCCTTGCCGGGCATCTCGTACCCGGCGGGTGCGGTGGTCGGCACCGGCGTCGGCCCCTGGGCCAGTGCCGATGTCGCGGCGAACGCGAACACCGCCCCGAGGGCGGCGCGGATCAGTTGACGCATGACG
>JANNQE010000092.1:0-4009 GCA_031441625.1 Planctomycetia bacterium | reverse complement strand
TGCTCGCAGGCGGCCAGGACGGTGCCGTGCGGGGCGTCGAGGGCCAGTTGGTTCAGCCCGCGGACGTAGGCGACGGCCTGCTCCAGGATCAGGCGTTCGGCGTCCGTGGAATACTCGAGGGTGAGCGTCGGCATCCGTGCCTCCGGTGGGGGTGTCAGGTCCGCAACTACCATACCCGAAACCCCGTGCCAAAATCTCCAGGGGCACCCGTCACCGCCACTTCCAGTTGCTCCGGGTGAACGTTTTCAACCACGTCGGGTCGAGGTGCTCGAACTCGCCGCGGCCGTCCGCCCATCGCAGCACGCCCACGCTGCCCACCTCGGTCGTCTGCCCGCGGCCCCGCATCTCGAACCCGGCCATGTGGAACACGCCCGTCGGGGCGAAGTTCACCATGCTCGGCCCGCCCTCGCCCTTGTAGTGGCCAAAGAAGCAGAACGCCGGCCGGGACAGTTCGATGAGCATGGCAAGCAGTTTGCTGCCGAAGCCGACCCGTTTGGCGGAGTACGGGGCGTCGTGACACAGTAGCACGTCGAACGACTGGCGGAGCAGGGCGTCAATGGCCTTTTCGCTGATGTACCCGCGGTCGGGCAGGTTCGTCCGCCGACTCGTTTCGGCCCCGTCCACGCCCCAGATCGCAGCCACACGCAATCCGCCTGCCAACTCCGTCACGCGGCCGTTCTGGATGGCGTTCACCATGTAGTAGTGATCGACGGGGAAGGTGTCGAACTTGGTGTGAGCGCTGCTCAATCGTGCGAGGTCGTCGAAGTCCTCGTGGTTGCCGGCGGTGAACCATAACCCCGGCGGGCAGGTCGGTTCTTCGAAAATGGTGTCGGCGAGGTCGGTCGGGCGGATCACATCTTGCACGCCCAGTTCGAGCGGGTCGTCGGCGGCGTGGCGGACGGTCGCTTTGTCCAGATTGGTCAGGTCTGGGAAGTAGCCGAGGTCGCCCACTTGCAGGATGCCGGCGAGTGGGGTGCCGAAGGTACGCGACCAGTACGACGCCAGCCGGAACGCGGGCAACACCCGGCCGTGCAGGTCGCCGAACACCAAGTATGTAGCAGGTTGAGACATGACCGACGGACGGGCAGGGCAGGGGGGAGGTTCGCGGGAGGGTGGTCCGCCCTCGCCGAGGGCGGGTTCCGATTCCGGCTCTCGGCGAGAGCCGGCCACCCTATCCGAACGCCTTCAGCAGCGTCTCCATCTCGTCCGGCCAGTCGGTCTTCGGCTTGTCGTCGGGCTTCGGCGGGTCGTCGGGGTTGGCGGTTGGGGGCGTGAGCATCCAGTCCACGAACGCCTCACAGGTCAGGTGTTGGCACTTCTTGCGGCGGGCGAAGTCGCGCAATCGGGAGTCGTTCGACACCACCCGGAGCAGGTGCGGGTTCGGGAAGACGCTGATGAGTGCTTCGATCAGGTCGTCGGCGGTCTGACTGAACGAGAACGTGATCGTCACGCCGCGGTGCGTGCTGCTGCCCAGGTCTCGCTTGCTGTTCTGGGCGTCGAACACGACACGAACGACGGACGGGTCGGCCTTCACCGCCGGCGTGCCGGTTAGCCAGTCGAGGAAGCGGCGGCGGGCGGAGTCGTGGGCGGTGCGGGTGCTGTCCTTCGGCGGCGCGTGGCCGGCGGCGTGCATCAGGTTGTACCCGTCGATCAGAACGGTCACGGCGTCACCGCGGTAGGGGTGACACTAGTTTAGCCCACTTCGGGCGTCAGCGGATGTCGAGAGACGTGTTCACACCAGCCAGACGGCAGTAGCCGCCTTTCAACCAGTCGGGCAACAGGCGGGCGAAGCTGCTCCGGCGGGTCTCGCCGACGTACACCTGATCGCCCGGTTCGAGGACCACGTTCGTGGTGTGGTCGCCGGCCTGCACCGCGGGCAGGTCGGCGCGAAACACTTCCGGCTCGCGGCCGGCCGCCACGTTCGGCCGCAGCACGAACACGTCACGCAGGTCCGTGCTGCCCCGTTGCAGGCTGTCGGTGCGGACGAGGAACTCGACCAGCCGCTCGGCACCGACGTAGGGCACGACCCGCTGACGGTTCTGTTCCGGACCGAACACGTACACCCGCCCGGTGCGAGCGTCGGCCAGTTGCACCAGCACGCGGGTCGGGTCGCACCCGACGGAGGTGGCGACGGCGTGGCGGGCGTCGTCGAGCGAAAGGCCGTCCACGTGCGGTTGAATCGTGTCGGAGAGTGGCAACCGGCCGTCCAGATCGACGGCGACGACGCAATCGAGCTGCGGGCGGTCGGCGACCCGCACGGCCAGCACGTCCGGGCAGCCGATGCGGTAGGCCGCGGGCGGTCCGGCCGCTCGGACGACTTCACTCTCGGCGAAGCCGGTCGAGCGGACCCCCGCACACCCGACCGCGAGGAGCGGAGCCAAGGCGGCGATGGCAATGAGACAGCGCACGGGAAAGTTGATCGGCCGGGCGAGCCGGTCGAGTTGAGCGATTGTGCCGGCCATCCGACCCAGGGTTCACACCCTGGGCACTCGTATCGCGGACTGCGGTTCCTCCCGCCACCCGGTTTCGCTAGAACACCGTCATGCACCAGATCCTGTTCCACATCCCGTTCACCGCCGGCTGGTTCCCGCCGGACGGCGTCCCCCTGCACGGGTTCGGGGCGATGCTGTTCATCTGCTTCGTCATTACCGCGATGGTGTGGGGACCGAGGCGGGGCGTGCAGATCGGCCTGCCGAAAGAGCGGCTGCAAGACATGGCCATCCTGCTGTTCGTGACGGGCATCGCCGGCGCACGGGTAGTGTACATCTGGCAGTACTATGAGCGGGACTTCAAAGGGAAGAACCTGTTCGTCGAGTTCTTCAAGATCTGGGAAGGCGGCATCGTCTTCTACGGGGCGGCGATCGGCGGACTGATCGGCTTCCTGGCCTTCCGCCACTTCGTGCTGAAGAAGCTCGGCGTGTCCACGTTCAAGCTGCTCGACGTGTGCGCCCCGCTCATCGCCTTCGGGTTGGCCGTCGGGCGGATCGGGTGTTACCTGAACGGCTGCTGCTGGGGGCAGGTGGCGGTGCCGGAGAGTCAGCCGGTGCCGATTTCGGCGGAGTGGGGCCACTACCCGCTTCTCAGCGGCCACGGCGTTCGTGAGCAGGTGACGACCCCGCCGAACAGCGGAACCCAACTGCCGCAGGTGTGGGGGTTGCAGACCGCCGTCGGGTTCACGACCAAGGAGCAGCCGACCGTCGTGCATGGCCTCGAACGCGGTTCCGAGGCGGAGAAGGTGCTTCGAGTGGGCGACCGTGTACTGAAGGTCAACGGCAGCCCTGTCTACCAGTTGTCGGTTCGGGGTCTACCGACGGAAGAGGTTTCGGCCCTCCGTGGAGAGCTGTTTCATGGAGCGGCCGAAGATCTCGGCAGTTACAATGACGGGTTCGTTTTGGGGTATACGTCGATCACCGAGGTGAGCGCGGCCGAAGACCGGGTGCGGGCTGCCCTCCGCCGAGAGTCGAGGGATGACAAACCCAAGGTGTCCGTGTTCAACTCGCTCGACGCCGCTTCCTGGCCGCGCTGGAAGAAGTCGCTGGATCTGGAGGTGGACCGCGACGGGAAGAAGGTGTCGGTCTCCTTCACCCCGCGGACGGTGGCCGTGTTCCCCACGCAGATTTACGAGACGGTGAGCATGGGGCTGCTCACGATCCTGCTGCTGGCGTACCAGCCGTTCCGCCGGCACGACGGGCAACTGATCGTGCTGCTCATGATCGGGTACGGCGTCCACCGCTGGTTCAACGAGGCCATCCGCATCGAGCCGACGTACGCGATGGGAATGACCCTGTCGCAGTGGATCAGCGTGGCCATCATTCTGGGCGGAGTGGTGCTGGAAGTGTACCTCTGGAAGACGCAACCACGCCTGCCGGTCGGCCCAGTGCCGCTGAGTTACGGGGCGGTGCTGCTGCCGCCGCCGGCGAAGTAGGGGCCGCCTGGCGGTCGGCCCCCCGCAGCCACCGAAGACAGCCCCGCCAGCGGCCCCCACATCGGGAGTGTAAGTTACGCACCC
>JANNQE010000091.1:0-21414 GCA_031441625.1 Planctomycetia bacterium | reverse complement strand
GCTTCCGGCCCTGGGCTACGGACGACGGCCCCTTCGGGGGGTCATCACTTCTTGAACGCCGGGTGGGTCGGGTCGCCCTTCGACAGCAGGTAGGCCAGCATGTCGAGCACTTCGGCCTCGTTCAGCGTGTCGATCAGCTTGCCCGGCATGAGCGACGTGGCCGACGGCTTGTTCGTGTCGATGTCGGCCTTCGCCACCTCCACCACCTTCGTCGAGTCCTCCGGGTCGGTCACGACGAGCAACTTGCCGTTCGCCTCGGACACGATCCGCCCGGTGATGGTCTTCCCGCCCTTCGTCTCGATCACGGCCCCCTTGTACTGGTCCGAAATCACCTTGTTCGGCTCGACAATCGCCTCGGCCAAGTCCTTCAGCGCGAACCGGCCGGCGAGCTGCGTCAGGTCGGGGCCGGTCGCCCCGCCGTCGGTGGCGAAGCGGTGGCACACCACGCACCGGGCGGCGGCATACGCTTTCTCGCCGTTCTTGAAGTTGCGGCCTGATTTCAGCTTCGATTCGAGTGCCACCAGATCGGCGGTGGACCACTCCTTGCCGGGGCCGGTCGGCTTGGGCAACTCTTTCGCCTTGTACGCCGGACGCAGTTTGCCCGCTTCGATGGCCAGCCGGTCGGTGTCACTCACATTGGCGTAGGCGTCCTTCTCGATGTTCACGAGGAACTTCTGGTAGCTCGCCCCGCCGGCCTTGGTCTGGGCTTCCGCGAGGAACCCGTACCACACCTTCCACCGCTCCAGGGTCCAGCCGACCGTCGCGTTCCGCAGGGTGAACAGGTAGCAGAGCTTCTGCTGATCCGCGGCGTTCTTGATGACGCTCGCCACGCTGCCGCCATACCCGCGGTTCCGCAGGATCAGTTCGTCCAGCCCTTCCATCGTCAGCGGCTTGCTCGGCTTCGCCATCTCCGCCGTCACCTTCGCCACGATGGTCGGCGACTTCAGGTAGACGAGCACCTGGGCCAATTCGCGGTTCACGTTGTCCGACTTCGACGGGAACAGCGGGTCGAGCTTCTTCACCAGCGCTTCGGCGACTTCCTTGGACGGCTCGCCGGTGCGGGTGAAGGTCACTTGGTTCGCGCGGAGCAGGTCGAGTTGGAGCGACTCGGTTTGAAGCCGGTCGAGGTCGAGAGTGCCGAGTGCGGCGAGGATTGCCCCCTGATCCGCCTTGCTCCCTTGGTGGGCGAAGGCGATGGATCCGTTGATGGTGCCGCCGACTGTCCGGTCTGCGTACACCTTATCTTTCCACTCTGCGACCGGCTGATGCTCCAGAGCGATCCGGGCCGCGTAGCGGATGAAGCGGTCGTCGTACTTGAGCATCGCGAGCAAGAACTGCACAGCCTTCTTCGGGTCCTTCGCCGGCTGGTGATACTGCTCAATCTCCTTGAGCAGTTTCATCTCCGGCGTCGGGTCGGTCTTGGCATCCGCCTTCGCGGTGCTCTCCTTGCCGGTGTACGTCACGCGGAACAGTTCGCTGCCGGTGCCGCGGCCGCCGATGGTGAAGTACATCGCCCCGTCGGCCGGGTTAATACACACGTCGGTGAGCGGCAGCGGGGTGCGGCTGAGGAACTCTTCTTTGGTCGCCTTGTACGTCGCCCCGCTCGGCTCGGTGTGGATGGCGTACATGGTGCCGAACGTCCAGTCGCAGATGAACAGAGCCTTCTGGTACTTCGCCGGGAACTTCGCCCCGTACCCGAAGTCCACGCCGACCGGCGAGCCGGGGCCGATGTCCACCGCCGCCGGCAGGCTGTCCGGGTAGTAGCTCGGCCACTTGCCGGTGCCCGACCGCCAGCCGAGTTCGCTCCCGCTGGTGGCGTGGTTCACCCGCGTCGGGCGGTACCACGGCATGCCGTAGTCCCACTCCATGTCGGCGTCGTACACGAACATCTCGCCGTCGGCGTTGAAGGCGAAGTCGTACGGGTTGCGGTAGCCGCTGGTGAAGATCTCCCACGATTTGCCGTCGAAGTCGGTCTTCGCCACGTAACCGCCTGGGGCCAGGATGCCGACCGCGTGCCCGCCGGCGTCCCACTGCCGCGGCAGGATGTGGTCTTCGCTCCAGTTCTTCGGCACGCGGCTGGCGGCGAAGTCCTTCGGCGGCTTGGTGTGGTTGCCGCAGATCACGTACAGCGACTGGCCGTCCGGGGCGAGTCGCACAGCGTGCGGCCCGTGTTCGCCCCCGCCGTCGAGCGACTTCAGCTTCTCGACCGTGTCGAGGGTGTCGTCCTTCTTGCTGCTGGTGACGCGGTACAGCCCGCTGCCCGGCCCGCCGTTGCACACCACGTACAGAACGCCCTTGTGCCAAAGCAGCCCCTGGGCGGCGGTGATCTTCGCCGGGATCTTCTCCACCTTCGTTTCGTCGTTACTGCCGACCTTCGGCGGGGTAATGCGGCACAACCCCTTGCCATCCTGATCGGACGCGATTAGCCGGCCTTTGTCGTCGGCGGTGATGTTCACCCACGAGCCGAGTTCGTTCTTCGGCACGGTAAACAGCTTCTCCACCTGAAAGCCGGGCAGCGTGACGAACGTGTTCGCCGGAATCTTCGACCCGCCCACTTGTGCCGTCTCGCCGTCGAGCACCTTGCCCCACGGCCCGGCACCGTACTTGGCCACCTGTTTCGCCTTCGCCCCGTCCTTGTCGCCCCGCTTCGCGGTGGCGGTCCAGGTGGCGTCGGTGACGGCGGTCACGTCCGCCTTGTCCGTCACCAGTTGCAGCACGAACCCGCCGGTCGCGCCCTCGTTCGTCACCTCCGCTTCGATCAGGTTCTCGCCGGCCGCCAGCTTCACGTCCGCTTCCACCGCCTCTTGCCACTCGGTGCTGGCCGCAACCTGCTTGCCGTTCACGAACAGCACGAACGTGTTGTCGCACGTCACCCGCACGCGGGCGGCGGTCACGTCCTTGGCGGTGAACGTCTTGCTGAGGCAGTATGGCTTGGTGATCTCTTTCCCCCAGATCCAGCCGGTCGCGGGGGCGGCGGCGAACCGCTTCGGCCACTCGGCGGAGGCCGGCTTGGGTTGCTCCACCGGGGTGGCATCCTTCAGCACGGTCGGGGCCACTTCGGGCTTCTGCGTGAACACGTCGGCAGCGGTCAACGCCGCGGCCGACAGCAGGAGGGCAGTGAACACACGGACGGAACGCATGGGAAAAGTGCTCGGAGGGAGGGCGGATCACACAAGCTGAGTGTCCGAAGTCGCACGCCGCGGGTCAAGTCGCGGCCGTTCGGGTTTCGCCCGAAGGGGAGATTTCCGCCCGGCCCTGAAACGCCACCCTCAACCGGCCGCATCGCCTGCGATTCCAGCACATTTCACATTTCAGCCGTTGCCCGAATTCCGGACGTGTCGCATGGTTGGGGCGACTCAACGGCCGATGCACGAGGGTTTCGGAATGTCGATGCGCACCGCCGCCAGTCAGTCGTCTCGCCTGCTCCCGTCGGAGAACGGCCCGGCCACCGCCACCTGCAACCACATCCCGTATCACCTGCCTTCCACGCCGATGCCACCGCCTCGGCCGTCCGCACTCGTGCGCGTGGACGGGTACGACATCCTCGACCACCTGGGGGCCGGCGGGATGGGCGTGGTGTACCGGGCGCGGCACCGGCAGTTGAACCGTATTGTCGCCCTGAAAGTGCTCGGCTGGGACTGCTCGGCCGACCCCGAGTCGCACCGCCGCTTCCAGGTCGAAGCGGAGGCCGTCGCCCGCCTGCAACACCCGAACATCATCCAGGTGTTCGACGTGGGGGCGTCGTTCACCGAACAGGCCGGCGACGGCCGCCCGCGGCCGTACCTGTCACTGGAGTACGTGGACGGCGGCAGCGTGTTCAAACAGACCCTCTCGCCGCAGGACCCGCGGGTCGTGGCGATCCTGCTGGAGAAGGTGGCACGGGCGGTCCACGCGGCGCACCAGGTGGGCGTGGTTCACCGCGACCTGAAGCCGGCGAACGTGCTGCTGACTTCCGAGGGCGAGCCGAAGATCGCCGACTTCGGGCTGGCCAAGCAGATCGACCACCGGCGAGACGAGCGGGGCGGGTTCCTCACACAAGACGGCACGGCCGTCGGCACCCCGGAGTACATGGCCCCGGAGCAGGTGGACGGCGACCCCGCCACCCCCGCGTTCGACATCTACAGCGTCGGCGTGATGCTATACGAGTTGCTCACCGCCCGCCAGCCGTTCAAGGGGCTGACGGTGATGGAAACGATGCTGATGGTGAAGTACCAGGAGCCGGTGCCGCCCTCCCGACTGCGGCCGACCTTGCCCAAAGACCTGGAAACGGTCTGCCTGAAGTGCATGGCGAAGACGCCGACCGCCCGATACGCCACCGCCGAAGAGCTGGCCGACGACCTGGCCCGCTGGCTGGCCGGCCGGCCCATCCTCGCACGCCCGGTCAGCCGCGTCGAGCGCTTGGGCCGGTGGGCGAAGCGGAACCCGTCGCTCGCCACCCTGTCGGCCGTCGCCCTCATGCTGGCCGTGGCCGGCGTGAGCGGGGTGACGTGGAAGTGGCGGGAGGCCGAGCGGAACGCGAAGCTGGCCGAGGCGAAAGCGCAAGAGGCTGACGACCGCCGGCAGGACGAGCAGTGGGAACTGTACCGCGGGTGCGTGGCCGTCGTGTCGGCCGACCTGCGGCTGAACACCCTCACGACCACCCGCGAGACGCTGCTGCAGGCGCCCGAGCAGTTCCGCGGGTGGGAGTGGCGGTACAACGTCAGTCAACTCGACCTGTCGCGGGAGGTTCACCGGGTCGAGGGTGTCGAGGTGCTCGGGCCGGTCACCGTCCCCGGCGACCGCATCTGCCTGAACCTGCCCGGCGGCGTGTGGGTGTGGGACACCGCCGGGCGGAAGCACCTGGGGACCGTTCGTGACCCGAACATGTGGGGCCTCTCGCCCGACGGCCGCGGGTACCTGCGGCGGGTGGACGAACGCACCCTCACCTTCCGCCCGTTCGTCGGACCGGTGCCCGAAGGGCGGATGACCGCCGACTCCGAGGTGATCGGGTACACCTTCGCGGCCGACGGGCGGCGGCTGCTCGTCGTCACCCGTGGCGGGTCGCAGGTGTGGGACACGGTCACGGGCAAGGGGGTCGGCACGCGACACCCCAACCTGACCCCGAAGGACGGCGGGCCGGGGATGGCCGCGCTGTCCGCGGACGGCCAACTGGCGGCCATGAACTACACCATGTCCGGGGACACCGAGGTGTGGGAGGTGGCGACGGGGCGGGTGCGGTGTACCCTCCGCAAGCTGGAAAACCTGAACGGCGTGCGGTTCAGCCCGGACGGATCGCGGCTGCTGGTGAACGAGGCGTTCCCGGTGAACCGGATCACCCTGTGGGACACGACGACCGGGGCGCTGGCGGCCGAACTGACGGGGCACACCAACACCATCACCGCCCAGGTGTACAGCCCGGACGGCACCCGCCTGGCCACCGCCTCCATGGATCAGACGGTGAAGGTGTGGAACGCCGCCACCGGGCAACTCCTGCACACCCTCCGCGGGCACTCCAGCACGGTGAACGCGGTGGCGTTCAACCCGGACGGCCGGCGGCTGGTCTCGACTTCCGCCGACCGCACCGTCCGCCTGTGGGATTTGGCCACCGGGCGGGAGTTGAGCGTCCTCCGCGGGCACACCGGGGACGTGACGGGGGCCACGTTCGTCGGCAACGAGACCCTGGCCAGTGTCTCCCTCGACGCCACCATCCGGTACTGGGACACGCGGTCCGGGCCGGGCAGCGGGGTGTGGTCCGGGCACTCCGGGTTCGTGTACACCGTCGCCTACCACCCGGACGGGAAGCACGTCGTGTCAGGGTCGTGGGACGGCACCGCCCGCGTGTGGGACGCCAACGGCCGCGAGGTGCGGCAGTTCGAGCACCCGAACAAGGAGCGGGTGTGCGGGGTGGCCGTCAACCCGTCCGGCCAGTGGGTGGCCACCGTCTGCTGGGGTGACGCCGTCCACTTGTGGGACTTCGACACCGGCAAACTGGTCCACACCTGGGAGAGGAAGCAGAAGCACTGGAAGACAGGGCGGGTCGCCTTCCACCCGACCGCCGACCTGCTGGCGTGTAGCGGCGGGCGGCCGGTGGTGAGCGTGTACAACCCGCGGACGAAGGAGACGGTGGCCGAGTTGGAGACGAAGGCCGACGCCGTGTGGGACGTGGCGTTCAGCCCGGACGGCAAGTGGCTGGCCGCCGCCGGCGACTCGGACAAGACCGTTCACGTGTGGGAGGTGGCCACCTGGAAAGAGGTGGCGAAGCTGACTGGCGCGAAGGACTCGTACTCCTCCCTGGCGTTCAGCCCGGACGGCCGCACCCTGGCGGCCGGCTCGAACGACGGCCATGTGTACCTGTGGGACACGGCCGCCTGGGTGCCGAAGGCCACCCTGCCGCACGGGGGTGAAGGTGCACGGGCTGGCGTACACCCCGGACGGCAAGCGGCTGGCGTGCGGGTGTGCGGACAACACCGTCCGCGTGTGGGACACCACCCGCCACACCCAGGTGGCCGAACTCCGCGGGCACACCGACTACGTTCACCACCTGGCGTTCAGCCCGGACGGCACCCGGCTCGTGACCGCCTCCGGCGACCTGACCCTGCGAACCTGGGACGCACCCGAGTCGAAGTAGGTGCCGTCTGCCGGGCGGCACGGCTCGAATGTGCCGCCCGGCAGGCGGCACCTACCCGTCACCCGCACAGCCACCGCATGAACGACTCGACCGTCGGCCACTTGCACCGCTCGGCAGCACGGAAGGTGAAGTAGCACACCACCAGGCACGGGGCCACCAGCGCCACCGCCACCCACACCGGCATCGCTTTCCGCCAATACTCCGTCGCCTCGTCGCCGAACACCACCCCGTACACCCAGAGCGGCCACAGGTGCAGCATGTGGTGCAGCAGGTACATGCTCAGCGAGTGGCGGCTCATCGTCCCTGCCACCGCTTGCACGCTCGGCACCTTCGCCAGCCCGTTCCGCCGGTCGACCCACTCGTGCAGCAGTGCGAACCCGAGCAGCGCCCCGCCGAGCGTGCCGCACACGTACTCCGGCGACGCGGGGAACATCGTCCACCCGGTCAGCACCTTCGTGGACACGGGCGCGGGTAAGAAGTGGTGCCCTAATTCCATCAGCACCGCGACGACTACGAACACGCCACCCGCAACCACCAACGGCTTCACCGTCGATGTGCCGTCGTCGTCGCGGAACACCACCCGGCCGGCGAGGTAGCCTACGATTGGGAACGCGGCCCACGGGAAGAGCGGAAAGTAGCCTGTTGCCAAGTAGCCGACGCTCACGTCCGACAGCGTCCACTCGCACTGGAAGTATTCGTCCTGCCAGTACGAGACGTAATCGGCTTGCGTCCGCAAGAACGGGCTGAGGGCGACGAGTGTACCGGCGACCGCGGCCAGCACCACCGGCGGAAGGTTCCGCCCGACGCCCAGGAACACGAGCGCGGTGCCGATCATGGTCAGCACGTCCCAGTTGAAGGTGTCTTCGGGCAGCCAGACCAGGACGTTGAACGCGAACCCGAGGGCGAACAGGAATAGCCCGCGGCGGACGGCCGTGCGGGTGATGTCCCCTTCCGCCGCCCCCTTCACTTCTTGTGCCCGCACCCAGAGGCGGAAGCTGACGCCGGCGAGGAAGGCGAACAGCGGCGCCCCGAACCCGGCCGGCGCCCACCCGACCCCGGACAGGTTCTCGAGGAAGTGGACGACCACCATCAGCACGATGGCGACCGCCCGCAGCAGGTCGATGGAGGCGTGTCGCATCGCCTACTCCCCCGCGGTCAGGATGCTGAACAGCGACAGCACCAGCTGCGCCGCCAGCATGACGATGATGACCATCTCCAGCGTGTGCCCCTTGCGGTTCGCCTTGTAGTCGGTCGCCTTCGCCCCGAGCGTGTCGTACACCCGCTCGAACACTTCCAGTTGCTCTTGCAACATCTCCACCCGGTGCCGCTGCCGCAGCCGCTCGCGGAGGCGTTCGCTCACCTGGCTGGCCAGCGTCGGCGGGTAGACGTGCGGCGTCAGCACATACGGCAGCACGCGGGTGAGCCGCGCCCGCAGGCCGAGCAACTGCGCGAACCGCTGCGCCCACCGCGTGTGATGCCGGGCGGCCTTGGCGTCGAAGTCGAACGCCGGGCCGGCGTCCGCTTCCAACTCCGGCCACAGCTCGCCGAGCTTGGTCTCCGTCTCGCGCAGTTCGGACTCGTAGTGGGCGACCTCGGCCAACACCGCTTCGAGGGCGGGTAGCCGGCCGGCCGGGGCGATCACCGCCGCACGCCCGACGCCCCACACGAGCACCGCCCCCTGAAACGTGATCGTCTGCACCGCGGTCGGGTTGATCGCCGACACCCACTCCCGCGCCTTCTCGCACCAGTCGGCTTCGTCCGGCTGGTCGCACGGGATGGACAGCAGTTCGAGCGCCGGCGTCTGCTTCACCCCCGGCGGCAGGGCGACGGCCCGGCGGTTGAGCGGCGGCGGCAGTTCGCCGATCAGCCGCTGTTCGGGCGAGCGGTCGGTGACGAACGCGACCGGGTGAATGGCCGAGCCGTCCGGCCAGTGGTGCGGGCGGGCGGAGCCGTTCGCGGACAGGGGCGGGGCAATCATGCAAGCACCTCGGCGCGGTCGGCCATGAGCGCGACCAGCCAGTGGGCGACGTACTCGGCCGAGTCGAGCACGCCGTTCAGGGTGGAGTCGAACAGGTAATCGCCGACCACGAACAGGTGCGGGTGGCCGGCCGGGTCGGGGCGGTGGCGGCGGTCGAGCGTCCGCGGGTTCAGCCCGCCGGGCAGCGCGCTCACCGCCCCGATCCAGCGGTGAACCCGCGATTCCTCCACCAGAAACCGCCCGGCCGCGAGATCCTCCGGCAGCGCCCCGAGGGCGGCGTGTACCAACTCGTCGTCGGTCAGGTGGTTCATTCCTGTCGCCGCGTGCCCGCCGATCAGCCAGCCGAGCACCGCCTGACCCGTACCGGGGTTGCGGCTGCCCTCGTCGTACAGGCAGCACCCGCCGAAGGCGTCGAGCATGAGGTACGAGCCGGCCAGCTTGCCTTGCCAGAAGTGTTCACGGAAGGCGACCGTCACCCGCAGGTAGTGGGCCGGGTGGTTGTAGTCGGCGTGGTGGGCGGCCATCGCCGCGGCCAGCCGGTCGCCGAGGTACTGCACCTTCCCGACGGCGTCGTGCGGCAGCGCGATCACCACCGCGTCGAACGTGTCCGCCCGCTCGCGGCCGTCGCATTCCGTGGTCACTGACAGCCGGTTGTCACTCGTTCGCCCGACGGCCTTCACACGGTGGTTCAGCTTCACGTCGGCGGCCAACCGGCGGGCCAACTCCCGCGGGAGTGCCTCGTTCCCGCCGGCGATGCCGTACAGACCCATGTAGGCCGGGTCGTTCATCAGGTAGTTGTGCAGGCCGTAGGCGACGCTCGTCTGACTCGGCTCGGCGGCCAGGTCGGAGTGGATGAACTGCTCGACGTACTGGCGGGCGGCGGGCGACGGGATCGACCCGAGCAACTTGTCGAACCCCGGCTTCACCAGCGGGTCGGACACGCCCTCGGTGTCGGACTCGTAGAACTCGTGCGGGGTGACGGCGTCCTTCGCCCGGCGGTCGAACGCCAGCAGTGCGTCGGCGGCCGCTTGGCCGAAGTGGTCTCGCAGGTCGTCCACGTTGGCCACCGTCTTGCCGCGGACGACGGCCGACGCCCCCTCCATGCGGTTGATCGGCAGACCGAGTTCTTCCACCAGCTCCTTCAGCGGGTCGTCGTCGTGGTGGGAATAGTCGTACAACTCGGCGGCACCGGCCTCGTAGGTGGCGGGCACGCGGCCGAACCCCGGGGTGAGAATCTTCCCGCCCACCCGGTGAGAGGCTTCGTACACGGTCAGTCGGAACGGGTCGTTCGCCCACTTCTCCAGGGCGTAGGCGGTCATCAGCCCGCCGGGTCCGCCGCCGACAATTGCAATCTGCCACGGCGGCATGGGCGAACCACGTGGGGGGAATGAGCCTGAACCCACTTTGTAACGCCCGCCGCCCGGTTCCCGCCGTGAGTGTGAAATGAGAAAACCCCAGCCGGGTGACGGCTGGGGTCGAGTGTTCACTGCGCACTGTGCCGCTCAACGTCAGGCGGACACGTTCTTCCGCCCAGTAATCATCAGGAACGCGGCGAGCACGAGCACCCCGCCGACGATCGACATGATCCACCCCGGCCACATGGTGCTGACGGAACTGTCGGTCCACGTCGGCCAGATGAACGACGAGATCAGCCCGCCGACGAACGCCCCGACGATGCCGAGCACGATGGTCATGATCCAGCCGAAATTCTGGCGGCCGGGCACAATGGCGCGGGCGATGACTCCGACGATCAGGCCCGTAATGATCCAACTGAGGAGCGCGAGCATGGGAAGTTCTCCGGTAGGGGGTGGCCGACTGCTCGGCCGTTCCCATCACCAGAGCAACTGCCGGGCCAAGCCGCCACTCTCCTAGGGTGGCCGGCTCTCGCCGAGTGCCGGTTGGATGTCGCTCTCGGCGAGAGCGACCCACCCTAACGTCGCCCCATCACCCGCCGGATGAACCGCACCACCTCGGCGTACGCCAGCACCACCGCCGTGCCGCCGACGATCACCGCCCAGTCGAGCCAGCCGAGCGGCTCGACGGCGAAGATCGCCCCGCCGAAGTTGACGATCAGCACCTGCCCGATGACCGTGAGCGAGGCGATCACCAGAAACAGCGGGTTCTTGAACAGCCCGCGGAAGCCGCTCTGGTCGGGCGTCAGGCTGCGGCAGTTGATCTGGTTCCACACCTGGAAGAACACGTACACGGTGAAGAAGATCGTCACCTGCCGGGTGGTCAACTCGGGGAACTTCTCGGACTGGTGGGCCGCCGCGTAGGCTTCGGTCCACTCGGCCTTCGGCAGCCAGTGCGGGTCGAACCAGCCGGTCAGTTCCATGCCGAGCAACAAGCCGATCATCACCACCACGAAGAACAGGCCGGTGGCGAAGATGGTGCCGAGCATGGTGCGGGTGACGATGCTCTCGTCGCGGCGCTTCGGCCGCACCCCCAGCAGCCCGGCCCGCGGCGGCTCGCTGCACAGGGCGATGGCCGCGAACGTGTCCATGATGACGTTGATCCAGAGCAGTTGCAGGACGGTGAACGGCGGCTTCAGCCCGAAGAACGGCCCGAGGAAGGCGATGAGCAGGGCGGAGAAGTTGATGGTCAGTTGGAAGACGATGAACCGCTGGATGTTCTCGTACAGCGCCCGCCCCCAGTGGACGGCCTTCACGATGGTGCTGAAGGCGTCGTCGAGCAGCACGATCTTGCTCGCCTCTTTCGCCACCTCCGTGCCGGTGACGCCCATCGCCAGACCGACATCGGCCTTCTTCAAGCTGGGGGCGTCGTTCGTGCCGTCGCCGGTCATCGCCACCACGTGACCCAGCTCTTGCAGCAGCCGCACCAGCCGGTACTTGTCGAGCGGCTTGGCGCGGGCCACCACCCGCACGTTCGGCAGTTTCGCCTTCAGCTCGTCGTCGGTCATGTCGGCCAGTTCGGCGCTCGTCAGCACCAGGGCGTCGGGGGAGTCGAGCAGGCCGATGTCGCGAGCGATGGCGCGGGCGGTCTCCGGGTTGTCGCCCGTGATCATCTTCACTTCGATGCCGGCCGAGCGGCACTGGGCGATGGCTTTCGGCACGTCCGGGCGGATGGGGTCGCGGATGGCCACGAAACCGTCAAAGGTCAGCCCGTCTTCGCACTCGCCGCGGCGGTCGGTGATGGCCTCGGCCTCGCGGGGGAAGTCGTCTGGCAGCGACTTGTGGGCGAACGCGAGCGTTCGCATGGCGTCGCCGGCGGCGGCGTTCAGGTCGGCGACGATGGCGGCGCGGTCGGCGTCGGTGAGCGGGCGGACGCCGCCGTCGGCGGTGGTCAGGTGCGTGCTGCGTTCGAGCACCACCTCGGGCGCGCCCTTCACGAGCGCGGTCGGCTGGCCGAGCAACTCGGCCACGCTCGTCATCCGCTTGTGCTCGCTGTTGAACGCGGCCCGGTACAGCACCGGGTGGTGCAACCGCTCGTCGGCGTACTCGGTGCCACCGTCGGCCAGCCACAGGAGCAGCGAGCCTTCGGTGCTGTTGCCGATGACCACCCGCCGGTCGCCCTTGTTTTCCAGGGCGCCGGTGCTGTTCAGGGCGGCGTTCACGGCCACCCAGTCGGTCGGCGTGGTGATGACCGTCCGCACCCCGTGGATGCGGGACGGCGTGAACGCGGGCACCCCAGATTCGGCCGACTGGCCGTCGCCGACCAGCCGCGCCACCCGCATCTGGTTCATGGTCAGCGTGCCGGTCTTGTCGGTGCAGATGACGGTCGCGCTGCCGATGGTCTCGGTGGCCACCAGTTGCCGCACCAGGGCGTTCGCGCGGGTCATCTTCCGCATGGCCAGCGCGAGCGACACAGTCACGCTCATGGGCAGCCCTTCGGGCACGGCCACCACGATCACGATCACCATGTACACGAAGTAATCGAGCAGGTGGTTCACCACCCCGATCCACCCCTGCGGCACGCTCGCGCCCTCGACCATGTGCTCGGTCGCCGGGTTCATCTCGCCGACGTACAGCCCGCGGGCGAGCAGCGCCAGGAAGATCAGCCCGGCCGCGACGTACCCCACCTGCGAGATGATTTTCGCCAGCCGCTCCAACTTCTCTTGCAGCGGGGTCAGTTCCTTCGAGATGGTCAGCTTCTTCTGCACCCGCTCGCCGGCGGCGTCGGTCTCGTCGGCCGGTTCATCCCCGCCGGTCAGCCGCCGGGCGATCTGCCCGATCATGGTGTCGTCGCCGACGTTCGTGACGGTCATCTGCCCGAGGCCGTCCACCACCTGCGTGCCGCGGTACACGCAGCCGGGTTTGTCCGGCCCGTCGGCGGCGTCGGCGTCGGGTTGAACAGACTTCTTCACCGGCTCGGACTCGCCCGTCATCAGCGACTGGTCGATGAACAACTCGCTCGCCCGCACCACCCGCCCGTCGGCCGGGATCTCGTCGCCCATCTCCAGCACCACCAGATCGCCCACCACAATTTCGTCGAGCGACAGCGCCGACACCGACCCGCCACGCACCACCTTCACCCGCACGGCGTCCTTCTGGGTGTTCAACTTCTCGAATTCTTGATCGCTCCGGTACTCACTGATGAACGACACGCCGGTGGCGAGCACGACGGCGATCATCACCGCGAGGCCGTCGAACGACGGGTGGCCCAGCGCGACCGACGTGCCGAACAGGGCGAGCGCCAGCCCGAACAGGGCGGTCGGAATCCAGTCGGCGAGCTTGAGCAGGAAGAGCGTGCCGACCGCGACGACGACAACAAGCAGTGCGACCCCGCCGGCGAGCGGAGACCGCTCGAACAGGTCCACCACGATCTTGAGGAGCGAGGCGGCGAGCAGGATTTTGATGATGGCGTCGTCGAACTTGTCGAGGAACTTTCGCCAAGCCGACGGGCGGGGCAGGGGGGTGAGGCGGTTGGCCCCGAACTTGGCCCGGCTGTCGCCCACCTGGGCGTCGGTCAGGCCGTCGGCGCGGGCGGTGGGGAACAGGTCGAAGACGGCGGGCAGGGTGCGCATCACACCATGTTACGAGCCGCGACCGCCAGGGAGCGTGGAACCGGGAACGCAGTGACCGGGTGAGTTGATCCCCACCCGGTCACTGCGTTCCCGGTTCCATTCGACCGATTACCCCTCCATCACTTCCTTCTCTTTCGCGGTGGCGAGCTGGTCGATCTTCCCCTCGTACTGCTTGAGCAGGTCTTGCACCTTCGCCTTGCCCTTGTCGCTGTCGTCCTCGGTCAACGTCTTCGCCTTCTCGGCGTCGTCGAACATCTTGTTCGCGTCGCGGCGGATGTTCCGGCTGCTCACCTTCGCGGCCTCGGCCTGCTTCTTGATCTGCGCGACGATCTTCTTCCGCTGGTCGCCGCTCATGGCCGGCATGTTCAGGCGGATGACCTTGCCGTCGTTGTTCGGGGCCAGTCCCAGGTCGGAGCCGCGGATGGCCTTCTCGATCTCCTTCAGGTCGTCCGCCTGGAACGGCTTGATCTGGATGGTGCTCGGGTCCGGGCAGCTCACGTTGGCGATCTGCTTGATCGGCGTCGGGCTGCCGAAGTACTCCACCCGGATGCTGTCCAGCATGGCGGGGGTGGCCCGGCCGGTGCGAAGCCCCTGCAACTCCCCACGGAGGACGCCCAGCGCCTTCTCCATGCGGTCGGTCGCGTCCTTCAGTTATTCGGCGGCGCTCTGGGCGTTGCCCCGTTGGTCCGGCTGTGCCGGACTGGTCACCCGGCCGCCACCGCCGCCCCTACTCGTGCGAGACCACCGTGCCGACCGGGTGGCCGGCGACGGCCTTCTCGATGGCCCGGTCCATTTTGTAGTCGAACACCAGAATCTTCAACTTCGCCTTCTGGCACATGTCGAACGCGCTCAGGTCCATCACCTTCAGCCGCGCGTCGATCACCTGCTGGTGCGTCAGCCGCGAGTACCGCTCGGCGTGCGGGTTCTTCTCCGGGTCGTCGCTGTACACGCCGTCCACGCGGGTGGCCTTCATGAGCACGTCGGCCCCGAGTTCGACGCCCCGCAGGGCCGCCGCCGAGTCAGTCGTCACGAACGGGTTGCCGGTGCCCCCGGCCAGAATGACCACCAGCCCCTTCGACAGGTGCCGCACGGCCCGCCGGCGGATGAACGGCTCGCACACCTCGTCCATGCTGATGGCCGACATGACCCGCGTGCCGATGTCCAGGCTTTCCAGTGTGTCTTGCAGGGCGAGGGCGTTCATGACGGTGGCCAACATGCCCATGCTGTCGGCGGTGGCCGGCTTGATGGCCGACGTGTTGGCCGAGAACTGCGCCCCGCGGAGCAGGTTGCCCCCGCCCACCACGATGGCCAACTCCACCTTCCGCTCGACCACCCGCTTGAGCTGGCTGGCGATGGCCAGCGTCTCGTCCAGGCTGATGCCTCCGCCCTTCCCGCCGGGGCCGAACGCCTCCCCGCTGAGCTTGAGCAGCACCCGCTTGTAAGCCGGGGTGAGGGGGGCGGGCGTGGTCAACACGTCGGGCATCGGGGCGGCACCGGGCGAAAGGGAGCATTATAGCGGGGGGTCCGGCGGGAAGACAGTGGCCCGCAGAGCACGCAGAGGGGACGCGGATGAAGCCAGGATCAGAACAAATCATTCCGTCTTGATCGTGATTTCATCTGCGTCCCCTCTACGTGCTCGGCGGGCTGATCTTCAATCACCCGATTTTGATGCCCAAGTCCTTGAGCTGTCGCGGTTCGACGGCCGCCGGTGCGCCGCTCATCAGGTCGCGGGCCTGCTTGTTCTTCGGGAAGGCGATCACGTCCCGGATGTTCGTGGTGCCGGCCATAATCATGCACCAGCGGTCCAGCCCGAGCGCGATGCCGCCGTGCGGCGGGGCACCGCTCTGGAGGGCGTCGAGCAGGAAGCCGAACCGGGCTTTGGCTTCTTCCATCTCCATGCCGAGCATCTTGAACACGCGGGCCTGCACGTCCTGGCGGTGAATCCGGATGCTCCCGCCGCCCACTTCGTACCCGTTCAGCACCATGTCGTAGGCCTTCGCCTTCGCCGTGCCCGGCGAGGTCTCCATCGTGTCCAGGTCGGCGTCCGCCGGCGCGGTGAACGGGTGGTGGATGGCCACCCACCGCTTCTCCTCGTCGTCGAACGCGAACATGGGGAAGTCGATCACCCAGGCGAAGTTGAAGTGGTCCGGCCGCATGGCGAACGGCTTGCCCCCCTTCTCCGCCTCGGCCTTCTCCTCCCACCACTGGCGGTACAACTTGAGCGACGCGCCGAGGTGCGCCCGCACCGCCCCGAGCGCGTCGCACACCACCGCCTCCGGCCCGGCGATGAACAGCACCAGGTCGCCCGGCCGCACGCCCAGCCGCTCCTTCAGCTTGGCCTTCAAGTCGTCGTTAAAGAACTTCTCGATGCTGCCGCTCAGCTTGTCGCCGTCGGCCTTCAGGAATGCCAGCCCCTTCGCCTTGAACGTCTCGGCCACCTTCGGCAGCTCCCCGCCCGGCTTCAGTTGGGTGTTGCTGAACTTGTCCGCCGCCCCCTTCGCGTTGATCGCCCGCACGATGCCGCCGGAGGCAATCGCGTCGAGCAGGAACTTCGCCTCGCTCGCCCCGGCGATGTCGGTCACGTCCACGATCTCAAGACCGAACCGCAGGTCCGGCTTGTCGGACCCGTACTTGGCAACGGCGTCGGCGTAGCTCAGCCGCGGGAACGGCACGGGCACCGTCACGCCGTGAATCTGTTGCACGATCTCGGCGGCGAGCGCCTCCATCACACTCAGCACGTCGTCGCGTTCGACAAAGCTCATCTCCAGGTCGAGCTGCGTGAACTCCGGCTGGCGGTCGGCCCGCAGGTCTTCGTCGCGGAGGCACTTGGCGATCTGGAAATACTTGTCATACCCCGACACCATCAGCAGTTGCTTGTACAACTGGGGACTTTGCGGCAGCGCGTAAAACTCGCCGTGGTTGATGCGGCTGGGCACGAGGTAGTCGCGCGCCCCTTCGGGCGTGCTCTTGCCGAGCAGCGGGGTTTCCACTTCGAGGAACCCGCGGGCGTCGAGGAAGTCGCGGATGGTTTTGCACACGCGGTGCCGCAGGATCATCACCTTCTGCAAGCTCCGCCGCCGCAGGTCGAGGTAGCGGTGTTGCAGGCGGATGTCTTCGTTCGCCAACTCGTCCCCGAACTCGTTGATCGGGAATGGCAGCGGCGGGCAGGTGTTCAGCACGACGAGTTTGGTCGCCACGATTTCCACCGCGCCGGTGGCGACCTCGGCCCGCTCCTTCCCGGTGATCCGAGGGCGGACGGTACCCGTGACCGACACGCAGTATTCCGTGCCGAGTTGGTTGGCGGCGTCGAACAGCGGCTTGCTGTCGGCCTCGAACACCACCTGGGTGAGGCCGTAACGGTCGCGGAGGTCGATGAACGTCTGGTTGCCGAAGTTGCGGGAGGTGAGCACCCACCCGTTCAGGGTGACGGACTGGCCGACGTGCGCCGGGCGGATGTCGTTACACGTCAGGGTGCGTTGCCACTCGCTCATCGCTCCGGCTCCGGGTATGGTGGTGAAAGGGCCATTGTACGGACGGCCCCAACCGCCCCGGAGGTTCGCCGTGAACCGCTCGCTCGTTGCGTTGCTCTTAGTCTCGTCCGTCGCTCTCGCCGCCCCGGTGCCGAAGGCGAAGGACGACGGCAAACTGCTCGTCCTCACCGGCGACAACAAGGCGACGCTGCACACCTTCGACGGGAAGGATCCGAAAGTGATGGCCGAGGTCGCCCCTGGGGGTAGCCTCCGCTTCGCCACGCTCTCCCCGGACGGGAAGCGGGTGGCCTTCGGCGTGATCCTTCCGGGGATGGACGGCGACACCGCGATCCGCCTACGGGCGGTCGCCGACGACAAGCCGACTGAATTGGTCACCATCCCCGGCGGGGGGAAGAACCAACTACTCCCGCGGGTGTCCGTCAGCTCGCTGTTCTGGTCGCCCGACGGCAAGACGTTGGCCGGCACGTTCCACGACCGCTTCGCCAAGCAGAAGCCACCCGCACTGAGCGGCAGGTGGACGAACTTCAGCATCGACGCGGCCACGGGCGAGCGAACCGACTTGCAGACCAACACCGAGTATCGTGCCGTCGCGTTCACGGCCGACGGCAAAGGCTTCGTCTGCACCCGCGGGTTCGAGAAGCCATCGGAGAACAACAAACAGATGATCGGGTTCGAAACGGCCGTCACCCCGACCGGCAAGGTCGATCCGCAGGTGGTGATCGCTGACCCGCTCGGCCTCCAACCGGTCGCCACGTTCCCGGACGACAAGCGGTGGGTGGTGACCGCGCTCGAAGAGTCCACCTGGAAAGTGGGCGTGTACACGGCGGGGGAGAAGCAGCCGGCGTGGTGGGACGCCGAGGTGAAGGACACACCAATTCCGGTGGCGGTCGGCCCGGACGGGAGGCGGGTGGTGTACGCTCTCAACCCGGTCTGGAAACAGGTTCAGAATGACAAGGTGGTACTGTGGGTGGCCGACGCCGACGGCAAGAACGCCGCCAAACTGTGGGAGTCGAACGCCCGCGTGCTGTCCATCGACTGGCGGTGAACTCACTCGTTTGCTGTCACCACACCCGCGTGACGCCGTAAGCGTCGAAGATGACATCGGCACTCACCACCGACAGGTTCTCGACCCGACTCGTGGCTACGAGGATGCGGTCGAACGGGTCGCCGTGGTGTCGCGGCAGTCGGGCTTGCTCGTCGGCCACCGCGACCGTGATTGGGAGCACGATCAGGTCGAGGTCGAGGATGGCTTTTTCGATCCACGGGCGGAACGGGGCCGACAGTGTCAGCTTGCCCAACCCGACCTTGATGGAAATCTCCCACACCGTGCCCGCGCTCAGGTACAAGTCGTTCGCCCCTGCTTTGATTGCGGCGTGTGCATCGACGGACAGCTTCCGCGGGTCGTCGACGTACCAGATTAGGGAGCAAGCGTCGAGCAGGTGTCTCACCCGGTGTAATCCTCGAAGCCTTCGGGAGTCGCACGGAAGTCGGGAGCCATATAGAGCACGGTTCCCCGGAGTGTCCCCGGCGTGCGATCCTTTCGCGGCGGTGGTGCCGGCACCACCGTCGCCACCGGCACGTCGTTGTCGGTCAGGGTCAGGGTGTCGCCCGGACTCAGGCGGCGGATCAGCCCGAGCAGGTCGGCCTGGGCGTCCTTCACGGTCACGGTCATCGGCTTGCCTCCCGGTCGTTTCCCCCAGTATACCCCGCTGTCACCACACCCGCGTGACGCCGTAGGCGTCGAAGATGACATCAGCGCTCACAATCGGCACACCTTCGACCAACGCTTGCGCGATGAGCAGTCGGTCGAACGGGTCTTTGTGGTGATCCGTCAACCCGATGAGCCGGAATGTGTGCGCGGGCAAAATCGGGAGTTGGCCGAACCCGTACACCGTGAACAGCGAGTCCACGAGTTGGTCGTACGGGACGAGCAGTTGCCACTTGCCGGTATGGACCTTGATCGCCATTTCCCAGTACGACGCCGGGCTGACGAGCAGGTCGTTCGCCGTGCTCTGAATGAAGGCGCGTGCGGTGGCCGACAACAACGGGTCGTCGAGGGCGTACCAGTAGGCCGCGTGGGTGTCCAGAATCGCTCTCACGACGCGGACTCCTCGAACGCCTTCACGTGTTCGTCGTCCTCGCTCAGGATCACCACCTTGCCCTTCCACAGACCCGGCGGCGGACGGAGGGGGGCAACGAGAGACGGCACGACCGTGGCCACGGGCACGTCGTTGTCGGTCAGGGTCAGTGTGTCGCCCGGACTCAGGCGGCGGATCAGGCCGAGGAGATCGGCTTGGGCGTCGGTCACGGAAACGGTCATCGGAGTGCCTCCCGCTGGTTCACCCCAGTATACCGCACCGCTCGCTACAACACCCCCATGACGACCGACACCGCCGCACGCCGGGCCGACATCGACTCCAAGCAAGAAGTGGTCGCCGGCATCCTGAAGGAACTGGGGTGCGAGGCGGCCATCCTGCTGGTGCCGGCGCACATCGCGTGGTTCACCGGCGGGATGGGCCTGCGGGGGCTGTACGCCGAGGCCGAGCGGCCGGGCATCTGGACGAACGGCCGCACCCGCTGGCTGGTGTGCGGGAACGCCGACACGCAACGCCTGTTCGACGAGGAACTCGACGGCCTCGGGTTCATGCTCAAAGAGTGGCCTTGGGCGGGCGGGCGGGCGCAGTTGCTCGGCGACCTGGTGGCCGGGAAGAAAGTCGCGTCGGATCGGCCGTTCCCCACCATGCCGCTGATCGTCGAGCGCCTCCGCCCGGCACTTCGCACGCTCCTTCCCGCAGACCGCGAGCAGTACCTGAGCCTGGGCCGGGTGGTGTCGCACGCGCTCGAAGCCACCGCCCGCGCGGTGACCCCCAGCGACAGCGAACAGGAGATCGCCGGCCAACTCGCCCACCGCGTGTATCACCACGGGGCCGACCTGCACTGCGTGAGCGTGGCCGCCGACGACCGCGGGGGGAAGTTCCGCCGCAGCGGGTTCACCGACGCGCGCGTCGAGAAGCGTTGCACGCTGCAACTGACGGCCGTGCGGGGCGGGTTGCACGTGACGGCGAGCCGCACCGTGTCGTTCGGCCCGCCGGACGACACGTTCCGGGTGGCGTTCGAGGCGGCGTGCAAGCTGGCGGCGGTGTTCCGCTCGGCGTCGAAGCCGGGGGGCACGCTCACCTCGGCCGTGGACACCGGGTATCAGTTGTTGAAGAACTCGCCGTTCGAGCACGAGTGGCGGCTGAGCACGGCCGGGTACGGCACCGGGTGGATGCCGGCCGACGAGTTGCGGCGGTCCGGGACCGACGAGCCGTTCACCGACACGCAGCCGGTCGTGTGGCAGCCGCGGGTGACGGCGGCGGCGGTGGTGGACACGGTGCTGGTGTCGCCGACCGGGGCCGACGCGGTGACGCCGACCGACGGCTGGCCGTTCAAGCGGATCAGCATCGGCGGAAAAGCGTATGAGATCCCGGACGTGCTCGTTCGGTAGGGTCGGTCGCTCTCGCCGAGAGCGACATCCGACCGGCTCTCGGCAAGAGCCGGCCCACCCTCAGTAGTTCCGATTAGTAGAGTCGCTGCACAATAGCGACGTTTTTCGACGGAAGTCGTTACGGGGCATGTGGTTAAGTCTGAATCATGCCCACGTTGTAAACCCTTTGCTACCAAGGACTTCTGCTATTGTGCAGCGACTCTAGTGGGTCATTTGCCTCGCCCGTCGCCATACCGCCGTCGTCGGATCGGCTGTCGCGTGAAGGCCCCGGATCCGCCCACGGCGTGCCGTCGCTCTCGCTGCCTCTTCCGCCCGGTTCCACCCCTCCGCCACCACAGCCCCGGTGCGGCGATCCACCACCACCGCCGCGAACGGCAGGGCGGGGGAGTTGGCGGCGAGTTCGATGGCCCGCCGCATGTAGCGTTCGTCGTCGAGCATCTGGCCTCCGGTTTCAAGTTTCGCCCTCCCATTTGTAGTCCAGTGGGCAGACAAGCCGACGGGAAATCGTTCGCACCCCCCCCACTCCTGAGAAACGCGGACGCCCGACCTGCTTCGCGTCGGACTCCACACACTCGCCAGCATTGGTGCCGGTTTAGTCGGTGGGGAGGAACACCCACAAGGCCGGTCGACCGCAGTTGCAATGGACTGCACGCCCGAGCAGGCCTAGCCCGGCGAGGCTCAGGTACACCGACGTGCGGGCCGCGTCCCAGTAGCCGAGCGCCCCGTGCGCGTGCGGGCCGCGGAGCCGCTGGTTCACGCTCGGTACGGGGTGAAAGATCGTCTCGATGAGCGGCGGCCGGTCGCGCTCGCCGTCCTGTAGGTCGTCGAGGAGGCGGACGGCCTTCTCCACCGCCTCACGCGGGCGCC
>JANNQE010000090.1:0-4193 GCA_031441625.1 Planctomycetia bacterium | reverse complement strand
GGCTCGCCGACTTCACCCCTGGCTAACATCGGTCGCCGCTCCGCGGCGGCATGGCTGATCTCCTTGCACCCGCTCCTTTGCGGTCGCGGCTCGTTCATTTCGGCACGCTCAGCCAGATCTCGCCGAACGCGTCCGGCTGTTCCACCCACGCCTCGAACCGGCGGATCACTTCCAGCGCCGCCAGGAACAGCCCGACCAGCCGCGCCCGGTGGTGCGGCGGGGTGAACAGGTCCACGAAATTCACCCGCAACTCGGCCCGCAACCGCCGGCGGATGTACTCCTCGTAGACATGCTGCGGGGTGTCGTCCTGCACCACCGACTGCGGGCGGCTGGCTTGCGTCTCCCGCAGGAAGCGGGCGAACGCGCTCACCAAGTCCCACAACTCCACCGCCCGCACGGTCGTCTCCCCGCGGCTCAATTCCTCGGTCGGCTGACGGGCCAGCTTCGTCGCGTGCGCCTCCGCCTTCTCTTCCAGCAGCCGGGCGGCGTCCTTGAACTTGCGGTACTCGAGCAGTTGCTTCACCAACTCCTTCCGCGGGTCGGGGCCGGCATCCTCGCCCTCCACGATCTCATCCGCCGGCACGAGGCTGCGGCTCTTGATCTCCATGAGCGTGGCGGCCAGCACCAGGAAGTCGCCGGCCCCTTCCACGTCCAGCTCGGTCATCAGCTTGAGGTGTTCGAGGAATTGGTCGGCGACCGCCGCGAGCGGCAGCTCGCACACGTCCACTTCCTCCTTCTTCACCAGGTAAAGAAGGAGGTCGAGCGGGCCGTGGAAGGTGTCCAGGTGGACGAGGTAGCTCATGGCCGACGCGGACACCGGGGGGGTGTCGGTAACATCGGCAAAACGGGCACAGCCAGTGCAGGCGAACCCGAAGGCCGTTTCATTGGGGGCGGGTCAGCCAACCGGCGGCAACTGCACCGTGACAGCGTTGGAGTTCACGCTTCAGCGTGACGCTCGGCAACAGTCACACTGAAGCGTGAACTGCAACACCGACGGCCCGTCTGTCAGGGCTACGCAGGGGAGGAGGATGGGGCGGATGTGTAGGGTGGGTCCAGCGACGGCTTCCGTCGCGCCGACCCACGGATTCAAGCCACGTGGGTCGGCGCGAGCGAGGCGCTCGCTGGACCCACCCTACTCAAACCCGACCTCTGAGAAGCCCTGGGCACCGCCCCGGACCCGCGACCGGGAAAGCCGCAGAAGTGCCGGCTTACTTCCGCTTCACCACCTTCACCTTGCTGAAGGCGGCGTCGGCCGGCAGGGCGTCCAGCTTCTCGCCCACGGTCCACTTCTTCTCCGTCGCCACCGCCACCACCGCGAACCACTCGCCCGCCCCGGCGGCCTCCTCGCCGAACTGGGCGTCGGCCGAGATCGCCTCGCCGTCCTTCGTCACCTCGCCTTGCGCCCACCAGTCCTTCCCGCCATCGCCCTTCTTGCCGAGCGGGCAGATGAGGAAGTACACGTTCCGCTTCTCGCCCTTCGTCGTCTTCGCCTTGAAGCTGCCTTGCAGGTCCACCTCGTGCGGCTTGGCGTCCTTCGCCGGGGCGGCGAGGTCTTCCTTCTTCGGGGCCTTCTGATCGACCAGTCCGACATCGACATCGGCGGCGGTTGCGAAGCCGGCGAGCAGGGCGACGGCGACCAGCGGGAGGGTGAAGCGCACGGGAGAGTCCTCGTGTGGGGATGGGGCGAGTGTGTTGTATGCGGGCCGCTCTGTAGCCCCGAAGGGGCGACGGGAAATAGCCAGGGGTGGAGCGAGCGACAGCGAGCGGGAACCCCTGGAAGCGATGCGAAAAATGCCAGCAGCCCCGAAGGGGCGACCCGTGCAAATGGGTCGCCCCTACGGGGCTACTGGCGTTTGTTGGGGTCCTGTTCCAGGGGTTCCGTCGCCTCTTCGAGGCTCCGTCACCCCAGGCTGGTCCCCGTCGCCCCTTCGGGGCTACACCCGGTCACTCCGTTCCCGATTCCATTCCCGCTCCCTCGCGGTCGCAGTTCGTTCAGATGCTACTTCTTCTTGCCTTGCAGTTCGTCGGCCAGCCACGCCGCGTCGTACACCTTGCGGAGCGCCTCCACGATGGCCCGGCTGTCCACGCTCACCGCGCGGGCGTACTCGTCGTCGTAGATGAAGTCGAGCACCAGGCTCTGGATGTTGCCGTCGAAGATCAGCCCGACCACCTCGCCCGCCTTGTTCACCACCGGGCTGCCGCTGTTCCCGCCGATGATGTCGGCCGTGGACACGAAGTTGAACGGCGTCGTCAGGTCCAGGCTCTGCTTCTTCTCCTCCCACCGCTTGGGCAGCTCGAACGGGCCGGTGTTCCCCTGCTGCTTGCTCCGCTCGTACAGCCCGGCCATGGTGGTGAAGGCGGGCACGTCCTTGCCGTTCTCCTTGTACCCCTTCGCCGGGCCGTAACTCAGCCGCAGGGTGAAGGTGGCGTCCGGGTAGGTGTTGCCGGCGTCCATCTTCGCCCGCACGGCGGCCAGCACCGCGCTCGCCTGCCGCTTCGGCTCGTCCACCTCGTTCTCCGTCTTCTTCCGCAGCGCGCGGGTCGGCTCGTCCACCAGCTTGGCCAGCGCGATCATCGGGTCCGATTCCGGCGCTTCCTTGCCCTCGAACCACTTGGTCCGCATCGCCAGGTCGGTCACTTTCGTGCCGCTCACCAACTCATACGCCCGCTCCTGCGGCGACTTGCCGGCCAGCACCTTCTTCACCAGTTCATTATCCGCACCGAAGGCGATGGCGAACTGCGACAGCGAGTCGGCCAGTTTGAGCGTCTCGTAGTCGGTCTCCACCGGCACCGGCGACAGGAGCGCCCGCTTGAGCGACGGGATGCGGGTCTCACCGAACTCGGGCAGGCGGTCTTTCGGGTCCTTCTTCATCTCGTCGGCGTACCGCAGGAGCGTCTGGGCTCTGCCGAACGTCTGGCTGTTGAACCCGAACGCGACCGAGTCTTTCAGGTACTCGGCCCGCTTCTTCTGCGACGCGGCGATGGTGTCGAACGCCTTCAGCCCGGCCTCCTTCTCGGTCGCCGGCAGCGCGCCGATGAACGCCTTCAGCTTCGCCTCCTCCGCCTTCTTGCGGTCGAACAGCTTCGGGTCGAGCAGCCCTTGCAAGCCTCCGATGCGGGCCTTGCGGCTGTTCTGGATGCCGAACAGGTCGTCCTCGCCCTTCTTGCGGTTCTCCTCGCTCCGGGCCACCCAACTGCCGAGCAGCACTTCCAGCCGGTTCAGCCGCGACAGCACGTTCGGGTAGCCGGTGTCGCGGAGGTACTCCAGTTCGGCCACGGTGTTCTGCCGGTTGGTGCGGCCGGGGTGCCCGCTCACGAACGTCAGCTCGCCTTCCTTGCACCCGGCGGCGCTCCACTTCAGGTGGTGTTCGCACTTGATCGGCTTGTCGTCCTCGTAGACCCGGAAGAAGCACATGTCCAGGTCGAACCGCGGGAACTCGAAGTTGTCCGGGTCGCCGCCGAAGAAGGCGATCTGCTTCTCCGGGGCGAACACGAGGCGGATGTCGGTGTACTTCTTGAACGTGTACAGGTGGTACGCGCCGCCGGCGAACAGCGTCACCACGTCGGCCCGGATGCCCTTCTTCTCGTCGGCCACGCCCTTCTGCAACTCCTCGATCTTCTGCTGGCGGGCCTTCACGGCGTCGGCCGGCTTCAGGTCCGGCGTGATCGCCCCCTTCACTTCGGCCGTCACGTCCTTGATGGCCAACAGCACGTTCAGTTCCAGGTCGGGGCACTTCAGCTCGTCGGCGTTCGTCTTCGCCTCGAACCCGAGCTTCAGGTAGTCCACCTTCTTGATCTCGGACAGCTTCTGCAGGTCGTCCGCGCCGACGTGGTGGTTGGTCATCACCAGCCCGTCGGCGCTCACGAAGCTGCCGCTCCCGCCGGAGTTGAACCGCACGCTACTCTTCTGCAGGTGGTTGAGCCACTCCTTGCTCGGCTCGAATCCGTACTTCTCCTTCAGTTGCTTGAGCGGCGGGGCGGTGTACAGCCACATGCCCTCGTCGGCGTACACGGACGGTGCGGACACGACGACCCCCACGGCGGCCACGGCCGCCCACAGGTGCAGCGATTTCATTCGCTCACTCCCAGGTAAATGGGCGGCCGCAGCGTGGCCACCCGGAAGGGCAATATATGGGGGGGTCGGTTAGGGTGGTCCGCCCTCGCCGAGGGCGGAATCAGAACACCGCCTTCGG
>JANNQE010000089.1:0-1790 GCA_031441625.1 Planctomycetia bacterium | reverse complement strand
CAATAACGTCATCAGGTACACGTTAAGTTATCTAACCGCCCGAACCACTCTCGGAGGAATTATATTTGGAGCGGCTGGCGCATCTGGCACGAGAACATTTACCCGTGTAATTATCGCCAACAATACTCTCGCGGACTACGGCACCACGAGCCCGGTTATCGCGCTGAATGATGTTTCGATTCCCGTCGCGGGAGTCTTCGTGGATTGCGTGATTGCGAACAACGTTTATGTGAACTCAGCGGGTGGAATCAACATTACCGGCAACCCAACCACCGTCCCTTCAAACAACTCGCAACTGACATCCGGCCAAGGCGCAGCTAACTTCCCGACCTACGCGGTTAACGGGGCTTCCAACAATTACCATTTGCTTCCCGGTGCGTCAACGCTGGTGGGTCAAGGACTGGACCTCTCCGCCTACTTCACCACCGACGCGGACGGCCTGACCCGCACCGCACCATGGGACATCGGAGCATACAAGTATGTCAGCGGCACCTACTCTCAGGCCACGACCTTCAGAAACCCGGCGGTGCTCGGCCTCGGGTTCTAAAAAATGTCCGATCCTTACTACCCCTACGAGCTCAATGCGGAAGGACAGTTGGTCGACGTTCCCGTCGTACTGACCGCTCCGACCTGCGTCCCCTGCCGGCAGGCTTTCACGCCCGCAGAGCACGTCTTCCTCGAGTGTCTGCCCGTTTGCGCCTGTCCGACGCCGACAACCCCCGCCACAATCGACCCCGGGGAGTGCTCTTCGTGCTCCTAACTCCCCCCGTTTTCCCGATACTTCTTCGTGTCGAATGTCTTGTAAGAAACTAAGCTTCGCGGTCCTCTCCCTCGTCGTCCTTTTCGGGCTGCCGGGCTGCTTTTCTCCGGGCAAAGGGAGTATTAAGGCCGGCGAAGTGACGGTGCGTGGTGTCGCGGACGCCGGCAAGCCGGCCTCGCTGAATACGTCGACCGCCGGCGAGCGCCTCCCCCTGCCGGCCGGCTCCAAGATCACGAAGACCGAGACGCCTGCCCAGCCCGCGACGGCCACGGCGCCGGCGGAGCCCGCCAAGACCGTGACGGTCGTCGAACCCGCGGGTCCGACGGAGTGGACGAAGACCGCGGAGACGGTGTCGGCCGACACAGGCACAATCGACACCAGCGTTTCAAAGCACCGGATCGACGTCGCAGAACGTCGTTGGCTTCTGTTTACCGCCATCGGATGCGCTCTCGGCGGACTGGTCCTGAAGTCGATGTTGCCCGCGTGGCCCGGGCTCTCCAACGGTCTTCTGTTCGGTGCCGTGCTGGCGGGAGCGTCGTGGAAACTATCGGAGGTGCCCTCTTGGTTGTGGGCTATCGCCTTGAGCATAGCGGCCATCCTCGCTATGGGCTACAAGCGCGCGCAGTGGGACCAGAACGGCGACGGTATCCCGGACGTATTGCAAAAATGAGCGCGTCCCCCTTCGACCCCCTTTCCCCCAATGCGCTGTTCGCTCGAATCATTGAGCGGCTTGATACGCAGGACCGCACCACCCTGACCTTTCAGCAGGACATCAAGCAAACCCTGACTTCCTATCAAACGGCCCACGGACACACCGAAGCACGGGTGCATTCGCTCGAGAGAGCGCAGTGGCGGCAGCGGGGTTTTGTTGCGGCCATAGCTTTCGCCGTCCCCCTCCTGTGGCAGCTTCTGACCGGGTCTCCGTCGAAATAATCTAAAATGCCCACTCCCGTCATCCCCGTCGCCGCCGACCCCGAGAACGAGACGCTCGCGTCCGCCCTCAACAATTTCATCCTGAATTTCTACGGGT
>JANNQE010000088.1:0-9692 GCA_031441625.1 Planctomycetia bacterium | reverse complement strand
ACCGCCGAACCGACATAGGCACGACGCCGAGGTGGCTCATGAAGAGCGCATTGATTACGGGCATCACCGGCCAGGATGGCAGTTACCTCGCAGAGTTTCTGCTCGACCAGGGCTACGACGTTCACGGCATCGTGCGCCGTTCCAGCACCGAGAGCTTCGAGCGCATCAGCCACCTCACGGGCAAGGTCACGCTGCACCAGGCGGACCTGCTCGATCAACTCTCGTTGATTGACGTGTTGCGGCAAGTTCGGCCGCGCGAGGTCTACAACCTTGCCGCCATGAGCTTCGTGCCGACCAGTTGGCAGCAGCCGGTGCTGACGGGCGAGTTCACCGCCATGGGCGTGACGCGGATGCTCGAGGCCGTCCGCCTGCTGGGCAAGGACCGCATCCGCTTCTACCAGGCGTCGTCGTCCGAGATGTACGGCAAAGTGCAGGCGGTGCCGCAGACGGAAGACACGCCGTTCTACCCGCGGTCGCCGTACGGGGTGGCCAAGCTGTACGGCCACTGGATCACCATCAACTACCGCGAAAGCTACAACATGTACTGCTGTAGCGGCATCCTGTTCAACCACGAGAGCGAGCGGCGCGGCCGCGAGTTCGTCACCCGCAAGGTGACCGACGGCGTGGCCCGCATCAAGCTGGGCCTGTCGAAGGAACTGCGGCTGGGCAACCTGGACGCCAGGCGGGACTGGGGCCACGCGGCCGACTACGTGCGGGCCATGTGGCTCATGCTCCAACAGGACACGCCGGACGACTACGTGGTGGCGACCGGGCAGATGCACACCGTCGAGCGGCTGGTCGAGGTGGCGTTCGGGGCGGTCGATCTGGACTGGAAGAAGCACGTGGTCATCGACCCGCAGTTCGTCCGCCCGGCCGAGGTGGACCTGCTCATCGGCGACCCGGCCAAGGCCAAGCGGCAGCTCGGGTGGGAGCCGAAGATCACCTTCGAGCAGATGATCGACCGGATGGTGAAGGCCGACCTGGCGCGGCTGAAGGGCGGCGACACGGGCGACTCCCGCGCGCGGGGGATTTAAGCCGTGCGCACCGTTCTCGTCACCGGCGCGACCGGGTTCATCGGCGGGCATCTGCTCACACACCTGCTGACCCGAAATGAGCTTCGGGTGGTCGGGTTGCATCGCGGCAGGGCCGGCCCGCAAGCGGTCGAGTGGCGGCAGTGCGACCTGCTCAATCCGGAGGCGACGCGGGCGGTGGTGCGGGACTTGCAACCCGACTGGGTGTTCCACCTGGCCGGGTTCGCCAACCCCCAACACGCTGACACCCAGGTCGCCGACTGCTGGGCCAGCAACCTGGGCGCGACCAAGACTCTCTTCACCTGCCTCGCCGAGAACGACACTCGGCCGAGTCGCATTCTGCTCGCCAGTTCCGCCTTCGTGTACGGGGTACCACCCGAAACCGTCACCGAGGACACGCCACTCCGCCCGACCCGAGAGTACGGGAAGAGTAAAGCGGCGGCGGAGCAGTACGCGCGCGACGACGCCCAGAATCTCGGCCTGGAAGTGGTCCGAGCGCGGCTGTTCAACGCCGTGGGTGTGGGCCAAATGACGGGGTATGCGATCCCCGATTGGGCCGCACAGATCGCCCGAATCGTGCGAGGATCGCAACCGCCCCCCTTCATCCCTGAGGGCGACTTGAACGGGTGGAAAGACCTGACCGACGTGTGTGACGTGGTCCTCGCCCTCCGGCTCCTGTTGGAGACGGAGAAGTGGACGCCCGGCGAGGTGTTCAACGTGGGCACAGGGGAGAGTCACCTGTCATTGGACGTACTCAATCAGATGATCCGCCTCGCCTCCGACACCCTGCCGAAGCTTCCAACTGTTGTACCACGCCCGAAGTGGACGGTGGACGTGAGCAAGCTGAAAACGGTAACGGGGTGGGAGCCGACCGTCACGCTGCCCGAGTCACTGGAACTCGTCCTAAACTGGTGGCGGAACCGGCCGCCGCAGGCCACCGCGAACTGAGGGGTTCTCGTGAAAGTCGCAGTCGTCGGCACCGGGTACGTCGGGCTGGTTACGGGCACCTGCCTGGCTGAGAGCGGCAACGATGTCGTGTGCATCGACAACAACCCGGCGAAGGTGGGCACGCTGAACGCCGGCGGCATGCCCATCTACGAGCCGGGGTTGGCCGAGCTGGTGGCCAAGAACCGCAAGGACGGGCGGCTGACGTTCACCACCGACCTGCCCGCGGCAGTCAAATCCGCCCGCCTCATCTTCATCGCCGTCGGCACGCCGCAGTCGGACGCCGGCGACGCCGACCTGAGCGCGGTGTGGGCGGTGGCGAAAGCGATTGCGGTCGCGCTCAAGGGGGAACCCGTCGGGCCGCCCGGCTCCCGCGTGGTCGTCACCAAATCGACCGTGCCCGTCGGCACGAACGCCCGCGTGGCGGAGATCCTGGCCGAGAACGGCTGCCCGCATGTGGACGTGGCCAGTAACCCCGAGTTCCTGAAGGAAGGGGCGGCCATCGACGACTTCATGAAGCCCGACCGGGTGGTGGTGGGCGTGCGGAACGCGGAGGCGGGCGAAGCGCTGCGGGAACTGTACTCCCCGTTCCTCCGCACCGAGCGGCCGTTCCTGGTGATGACGCCGGAGTCGGCCGAGATGACCAAGTACGCGGCGAACGCCATGCTCGCCACGAAGATCAGCTTCATCAACGAGATGGCCAACCTGTGTGACAGGCTCGGCGCGGACATCAACGACGTGCGGCGGGGCATCGGGCACGACCAGCGGATCGGCTTCCAGTTCCTCTTCCCCGGCCCCGGATACGGCGGGTCGTGCTTCCCGAAGGACATCCGCGCCATCCTCGGCATGGGCCGCAAGGTGGGGCACGAGATGCGGATGATGCAGGCGGTGGACGACGTGAACGAGGCGCAGAAGCAGGTGCTGTTCGCCAAGGTTTCGAGTCACTTCAAGGGCGACCTGGCTGGCAAAACGCTGGCGTTGTGGGGGCTGGCGTTCAAGCCCCGCACCGACGACATCCGCGAAGCGCCGGCGCTCGTACTCATCGACGCGCTGCTGGCGGCCGGGGCGAGTGTGCGGGCGCACGACCCCGAGGCGATGGCGAACGTGAAGGCGATCTACGGCGACCGCGTGTCGTTCTGCGACCGCCCGTACGGGGCGCTCGAAGGGGCCGACGGGCTGGTGATCGTGACCGAGTGGCCGGAGTTCCGCACGCCCGACTTCGAGGTGATGAAGAAGCTGCTGACGGGCGCGGTCATCTTCGACGGGCGGAACATCTACGACGAGAAGTCGATGGCCGCCCACGGGTTCGCGTACTACGCCATCGGCCGCGGCAAGCGGGGGTGACGGTCTGCCCTACCCCGCTGTATCGGCCCGCACCAGCCGCTTCCACCCGCCGACGGACACGAGCAGGCCGTAGCCAGTGAGGGACAGTACCAATACCCACGGCAACAACGACGCCGGCCAGAACCACGTCCCCCAGCCGTACAAAATCGGGAAAGTGCTCGTCAGCAGCCCGGCGATGAATCCGGTGATCTGGGCGAGCAAGCCAAATCGCAAGAGCTGAACCAGCACAAAGATAGCCAGGATCAGGATGAGGAACTTGAGGATCTCCGGGTTGGCTCCACCCTCGCCCAACCCGCCGAAAGTCCCGAACGTGACGACTCCCAGCACGGCGGGCACCCAAAGCCAAGCCGTTCGCAGTAGTCGGCTCAGGCAGAAGAGCGCGAAGAGCACCACCAGAGACACGTCCACGGACACGAGCAGCAGTGGTAAGAGGACATGAAACGGCTGGACCTCAACCCACTGGTTACTGGTGGGCAATTCGGGCGGCCTGCCCATGGTGCCAGGCAGCATGAGGAAGGAGTGATTCAGCGCGGCCGCCAGCGTGCCCAAGGCCAAGCCCACCAGAATGTCCCTCCCGATCCATGGGTCGCGCCAGCGTCCTTCGAGCAGCCGCCGCCAGCCGACGAGAAGCCTCGGCCACCGCCGCCGGACGAACGGCTCCAGTGCCAGGTACGCCATCCCGAGGCGCAGGGCGTTCAGCAGCACTCTCGCGACGGCCGAGTACCAGGTCGAATACTCCTCTCCCGTCAGGTCCAGTCGGCCAATGTAGAGGACGTACATGAGCAAGTGCAGGGCTGAGACACCGAGGGCGAGCCGGACAGCCCCCCGAACGTCCGCCACGCCGCTTCGGACGTGTCGGTAGGCCAGCCATCCGCCGACGACAAACACCAGCACGGGGACCGCGATCCACCAGACTTGATACCACGATTCCATTTCAAGAGTGAAATTGCTATCGGACTCGGCGGGTGACGACCACGGGGCGACCACCCGGAACCCGACCAACTCGCCCCGGTCGGTCGCGGCCTCGATGGTGACGGGGATGCTCGGCCGCTCCGCGAACACACCCGCCCAGGCGTACCGGGCGTCGTGCGGAACCGTCCACACACGTTCGGGTGCCGTCAGTCGAAATTGTGTCATGTCGAACCCGGCGGCCCGGAACCACGCCGGCCAGTCCGGTGTCGGTATCGGTTCTTTCGACCGAACCGCCGGTGGTAGCCGCTTCAGGTGGACCAGACGGCCCTGCGTGTCAGTCATCACGAGCGCCGAACCGGTGCTCCCGAACGCCGGACGGTCCGATCTCACCAGTGGCTGTTCCCGAGCAGGCATTGACGGGATGAGTGGAGTCGGGCTGACACGGTACCAGTAGAGCACGCCGGAAAACCGCTGCATCGCGGCCGTGTCACGACGGTCCATGCCGAGATCGTGCTGGTCTCTCCAGAGGGTGGAGGACCTGAAGATCTCAACGCCGCTCGCCGCAAACGGGAGATCGGTGGGGTGGCCGGTGTCGGCGAGGAGAGTGCGGCATCGGTCGTCGAGTTCGACAGGCCGTAGTTCGGTGGCATGGTCTTGCTGGTGCGTGGTGAACTGCATCAGCCCGACCGACAGAACGAGTAGCAGCACGACACCCGCCAGCAGCACCGCCACCCAGCGCTTCAGTCGTCCCTCGCCGCCGGCGTCGGCGACGGCCTCGGCGGTCGGCGTGACGCCCGCGGCCAACGCCGCGTTCAGCGCCGCGTCGCCGGGCAGCGTTCGCCACACCTCGTGCGCCGACGCCGGCCGGTCCTTCGGGTCGTGCGCCAGACACCTCAGGATGATCCGGTCCACCTCCGGCGGGATGGTCGCGTCGAACGACGACGGGGAGGCGGGTTTGGTCGTGCGCTGTTGCTCGATCAACTGCTTGCGGTCGGTGGCGTCGAACGGCCGTTGCCCCGTCAGCAGTTCGTAGGCAAGCAGGCCGAGCGCGTACACGTCGGTCCGTTCACTGATCGTGCCCCCGCTCAGTTGCTCCGGCGCCTGATACGCCGGGGTGCCGCTGAACGCATCAGGTCCCGAGATGCTCTCCGCCGTGGCGGCCAGCCCGAAGTCGGTCAACCGCGCCCGGCCCTTGCCGTCCACCATCACGTTCGCCGGCTTCAGATCCCGGTGAACCAACCCCTCGTCGTGGACCGCGTGTAACCCCGCCGCCACCTGTCGGGTCAGGTCGATGGCCAACCCCGAGGAGAGTCGTCCGGCCTTCCGCAGCACCCCGGCCAGGTCATCGCCGGGAATGAACTCCATGCTCAGGAACACCTGCCCGCCGGCCTCGCCGATGTCGAACACGCGGCAGACGTGTGGGTGGGCCACCTGCCGGGCGGCGGCCACCTCCTTGCGGAATCGCTCCAGTGTGGCCGGGTTGGCGGCGACGTGTTCGGGCAGGAACTTGAGCGCGACCGACTGGCCCAGGGTAATGTCGTCGGCCCGGTACACTTCGCCCATGCCGCCCTTGCCGAGCGGGGCGACGATTCGGTAGCGGCCGGCCAGTACGGTGCCGGCCCCGAAGCGGAAGGGGGCGTCCGGCGGGGGCGGGGCGGACAGTCCGCGGGTGAGGGTGAGGAGCAGGCCGGCGTGGTCGAGTGGGGCGTGGGTGCGGGTGGGCGTGTGTTCGCCCAGCGGTCGCGTCCGCGTCGGCGACTCTTCGCTCGGGTGCAGGGCGGCGTGCAGGGCGAACTGCAGGTCGATGCGGTCGGCCCAGTGCTGGAACCGCGCGCGGTACTCGGCGGCGGTCGGCCGCTCGCCCACCGCGGCGCGGGAGAGCACCTCCCCGTACACCAGCACCATCGCCAGTTCGGAGTCGGCCGCCACTCCTGGCAGCGCGGCCAGGTACTGCTCCACCGGCAGCCCGACCCCGGCTTGCCAGCGGGCGTCCTGGTCGAACCGGGCGAGGTCAACCGCCGCAGGTGCGGGTAAGCCCGCCCACACCGCGAAATCGGGGTCGTCGGTCATCGCACGCCTCGGCCGAGCGGTGTCACTTCCCCTTCAGCCCAAAATCCTGGGGCAGGGATCGCCAGCCGCTGTGGATGTGGTTGGCCGGGTTCTTCGCGCTGTCCGCTTGCAGGTTGACGAACTCGACCACGAACGTCGGCCCGTGCACGCGGTACGTGTACGGCTTGCCCGGCTTGTCTTCTTCGATGCAGTAGGCGAAGTACACCTTGCCCATGCCGGCGTCGGTCGCCTTCTTGTACTCGCTGTCGGCCAGATCGGCCGGCAGGCGGTCGGAGTAGGCCTTCACCACCGCCAGCATTTTCGCCTGCTGTTTGTCGTCCAGTTTGGTGCCGGGGATGCCGAGCGGGTCGCCGACACCGGCGGCCGTGGCCTTCTCCTTGATCTCCGGCAGTTGCTTCGCTTGCAGCGCGGCCTTCTTCTGCTCGTCGGTCAGGCTCTTGATCAGGTCTTTGGCCAGGTCTTCCACCTCGGGCAGGATGCGGGTGCCCTTCTTGTCGCCAACTTTGACCTCGGCCGGGTTGGTGCCGAACATGACCGGCGTGGCGCTCACCACCTCGCCCTTGTCGAGCGTGAAGTTAACGCTCAGGTGGTGCCCTTCGATCCGCCAGCCCCACGCCCCCGTGTTGTTCGGCTCGCCGAAAATGCTCACGAAGTACCAGCCGGTGTTCCGCACCATCGCCCCGCCCTTGCCCTCCAACTCGGCCAGCAGGCCCTCGTTTGCCATGATCGCTTCCGCCTGCTTGCTCCCGCCGGCCGACAGCCCGGCCCGCAGCAACTCCACCGCCGCCGCCTTCTGCTTGTCGGTCATCTTCTCCAGCCGCAGCCCCTTGCGAGTGGGGTTCTTCTCCTTGTCCTGTTGGGGGGTGAAGAACCACGCCGTGCGGTGGTCGTCGTCGAAAGCGAAGGTGGCCTGCTTCTTCTCGTCGGGCGACAGGGTGGCGAGGAAGGCGTTGGCGGAGTCGGCCATCTTGGCCCCGCTGGACTTCTGGGCCTGGCCGACCATCGCCGCCGCCCCGACCAGGCCGACGACGAGGAGCAGCACGGACGCGCGGAGGACGGTTCGCATGGGAGTTGCCGGGAGGGGTGGGTAGACCCGGAGTGCGGGTGTCGGGATACGATAGCCGGATCGGTTCGTTCCGGGAACAGTTGAGACCTTCATCATGCCGCCGCCGGTTGTGGACCCCGTTCGCGTGCTGGTCATCGACGACGACGCCAAACTGGCCGCCGCCATCGCCGAGAGCCTGGAGCGGAAGGGGTACGCCGTCACCGTCGCCCACACGGGCAAGGCCGGCTCCGACAAGCTGGAGGCCGACGAGTTCGACGTGATTCTGACCGACCTGCGGCTGGCCGACGTGGACGGCCTGAAGCTGGTGCAACTGGCCCGCCGGGTACAGCCCGACGCGGAGGTGGCGGTCATCAGCGGGCACAACGACGTGCGGACGGCGCAGGAGGCGATGAAGCTGGGGGCGTCGCACTACGTGCTCAAGCCGATCGATTTGAGCGAGCTGCGGGCGATTGTGGAGAAGAGCGCCGACCGCGTGAAGCTGGCCCGCGTGAACCGCGAACTGCGGCAGCAACTGGACGAGCGGTTCGGGTTCGAGGGGGTGGTGGGCAACGGGCCGAAGATGGCGCGGGTGCTGAAGCTGTTGAAGGCGTATGCCCCGGCCCCGGCCTCGGTGCTCATTCTGGGCGAAGCGGGCACCGGCAAGGAACTGGCGGCGAAGGCGCTGCACGTGAACGGCCCGCGGAAGAACAAGCCGTTCGTCGCCCTCAACTGCGCCGCCCTGAACGACAACCTGCTGGACGACGAGATGTTCGGGCACGAGCCGGGGGCGTACACCGGCGGGGACAAGCTGCGGAAGGGGCGGTTCGAGTACGCCAACGGGGGAACCCTGTTCCTGGACGAGATCGGTGACATGCCGCTGTCGTTGCAAGCCAAGCTGTTGCGGGTGCTGGAGAACGGGGAGGTGGTGCGGATCGGGGCGAACGAGCCGATCAAAGTGGACGTGCGCATCCTGACCGCCACCAACAAAGACCTGGAAAAGCTGGCCGAAGAGGGCAAATTCCGGTGGGACCTGTACCAGCGGCTGAAGGTGGGCGTGATCCGCCTGCCGTCGCTCCGCGAGCGGCGGGAGGACATCCCATTGCTGGTCAACCACTTCATGAAAGACCTGACGGTGAAGTACGCGAAGAAGATCACCGCCCTGAGCGAACCCGTGTGGCGGGCGTTCGCCGCGTACCAGTGGCCGGGGAACGTGCGGGAGCTGCGGAACCTGCTCGAAAGCATGGTGCTGCTGGACGACGACGGGACACTCGGGGCGGACGACTTCCCCGAGGAGGCCGGCCCGGTGCCCGTCGGCGGCAGCGGCCCGTTGGCGTTGCCGGCGGGCGATGGCGGGGTGGCGGGCGGCGGCGGGGGCGGCCCGGACTACTGGGTGGGCCGCCCGCTCGCCGAGGTGGAGCGGTATCACATCGAAAAGGCGGTGGAGTTGGCCAAGGGCAACCGCGAGGAGGCGGCGAAGATGCTGGGCATCGGCGAGCGGACCCTGTACCGCACCTTCCAGCGGTGGAAGGAGGACGACGAGAAGCAACGCGGCACCCCCAAGGAGTGACGAATGAAGACGCTGATCCCGGGCTTCACCACCACTCGGGTGAATTACCCCACCTCGGACGGGAAACCGATGGCCGAAACCGAGCTGCACCAGCGAGTGATGATCGACCTGATCCACCGCTTGAAGGCGTGGGCGGCGACCCAAGAGCGGGTTCACGCGGCCGGCAACCTGCTCGTGTATTACGAGGAGGGGAACCCGCGACGGCACCTGTCGCCGGACGCCTTCGTCGCCTTCAACGTCGGCACCCACGAACGTGACGTGTTCAAGACGTGGGAGGAGAAGGCCGTCCCGTCGGTGGTGTTCGAGATCACCTCGAAGACCACCCGCCGCGAGGACACCCGCACCAAACGGGCGGTGTACCAGGACGACTGGGCGGTGGACGAGTACTTCCTGTTCGACCCGCGGGACGAGTACCTCGACCCGTCGTTGCAAGGGTTCCGTCGCGTCCGCGGGGCGTTCCAACCCATCCCGCCGGACGCGGGTGGTTCACTCACCAGCCAACGGCTCGGCCTCACCATCACCCGCGACGATCGTCAACTGAGGTTGCAGATCACCGCCACCGGCGAGACCATCCTGACCGCCCAAGAGTTGGCGGAACGGCAAGCGGCCGAAGCACTGGCCGAACTGGCCCGCGTGCAGGCCGAACTGACGGCGCTGAAGAAGAAGACGAAGTGAGACCACGAGCCGCGACCGCGAGGGAGCGGGAGGCATCGCCGAACACCACCGCCACGAAACCACCGCGCAGGTGATGCCGCGCTTCGCACGCGTCGGCACGATC
>JANNQE010000087.1:0-10815 GCA_031441625.1 Planctomycetia bacterium | reverse complement strand
GGCGCCGCGTTCGCCGTGGGCGGGTGCCTAAACCCGCGCGGGGTGCGCGCGCACCACCCTATTTCTTCGGGTAGATCGGCATCACCGGCTTGATGGGCGAGTTGTAGTAGGTGGACTGATACGACTTCGGGTCGGGCAGCGGGCTGAGGCCGCCCTGGATCGGTGCCGCCTTCGGCTGCGAGCCGAACAGGGTGTTGATCGACTTGATGAGCTGGTTGTTGTCGATCATGCCCGACACCACCCGCCCGAAGTACTGCGTGGTGCCGGTGAAGATGTTCGTGGTCGTGTCGAGCGGCTTCACCACCAGGGCGTTCGTGTCGATCACCTTACCGCGTGGCTGCTGGGCGTGGGCGGTGCCCGCCACGAGCAGGATCGCCACTGTCGCCGCTACCGCGTACCCGTGTCGCATGACCGTCCCCCGGTTGAAGCGCGTGCGCCCGCACACCGCCGAAGGGAATAGCCGGCGTGACGGCGGTGTCAATCCCGCAACCGGCTGTTTTTCAGCATTTCCGGCTCAAGTCGCCGGCGTGTTCGCCTTGAAACTGCCTGCCCCGCGCCTAACTTGAGGTTCGCACTTGAAGACCGCCGGGCAAGGATTGCCCCGACAACAACTCGACCGCACGGAGGCGACTTGATGCGCACACTCGTCCTCGGCTCCACTGGCACCATCGGCTCGGCCATTCTGAATGCCGTCGGCGAACGGCACTGGCCGGCCCTGGGCACCTGCTCCCGCGGCACCGCCCGCCACCTGACGGCGCTCGACGTGCGGGACGCCGACGCCATCCACGAGTTGATTGCCGACTACCAGCCGGACGCGACCGTGTGTGCCACGCCCTTCGACGACCCGACCGACGCCGGTCGGTTGGCCGCGGTGGTGCGGGCGCACGGCGGGGTGCTGGTGGCGTTCACGAGCGAGGCGGTGTACGGCGACTGCAAGGTGGCCATGCGGGAGGACGACCCACTCGCCCCGCTGAGCGACCGCGGACGGCACGACGCGGCTATCGAAGGGGCGATCCGGGCGGAGTTGCCCGAGCGGAATCTGATCCTTCGCACGAGTGGCGTGTTCGACGGCGGGCGGTTCGGCCGCGTGAGCCGGCTGCTGCACCGCATGAGAAAGAGCGAGCCGATGCGGGCCGACAACGAGCGGTGTACGCTGCCCACGTTCGCCGCGGATTTGGCCGAAGTCACGCTGGACTTACTCGCCCACGGGCACGCCGGCACGTTCAACGCCGTCGGCCCGGACAAGCACACCGAACTCACCTTCGCCCGGCTGGTGGCCCACCTGTTCGGGTACGACGCCGACCTGATTCAGCCGACCAAGTGCGAAGCCCGCCCGCCGCGGGTGATGCTCGACCGCTTCCGCCTGCGGGCACTGCTGGGGGCGCAAGCGTTCCGCCCGACCGGGGACGCGCTGCGCGTGGTGCGGAGTGCGATGGGCGAAACGAGCCGCATGAAAGTGGCGGCGTGAATGTCGCCCCCGGTACTACGTCGTCGCCCAGTTCTCGACCGACAACCCCGGCACCGCCAGCAGGTCGGTGTCGGAAGACACCACCGTGCAGTCGCCGAGGGTGAACGCCACTGCCGCCAGTTGGATGTCGGGGATTTGCATCGGCCGGCCGATCCGCCGGAGTTCCGCCCGCAACCGCCCGAACTCGGCTGCCGCTTCCATCCCGAACGGCCAGATGATGAGTGGCTTGAGTCCGATTCGTAACGCCTTCAGATTACGATCACGACTGTGACTGCCTTCGACCCCGGCGAACAGTTCGCCCACAATGGGCGGGCAGGTGCCGATCCGCCCCCCGCGCTTGCGTGCGTCGTCGGCGCGAGCCTTCACCCCGCGGAGTTCGCTGATCAGATCGCCCACCGCGTTGCTGTCGAGGAGGTACTTGCGGCTCATTTGAACAGCCCGTCGAGCTTTTTGTTGTGTTCATCCCACATCGCCAACTCCTCCTTCTTATCCACCGCGAGAACCGCCGCTAACTCCTCCGCGAAGGGGGAGCCGATGCCGGACTTGTGGAGATCGTCGTACCACTTGATCCACGCGGCGATGGCCTCGGGGCTGTCGCCGGTCAGGTCGATCTCGCCCGCCGGTCGTTCGTGGGCCGCTAATTTCGACCACAATTGCGAGTCCGGCGGCAAACAGTACGAGACGTCATCACTCCCAAGGTGAGTTTCGCGCGGTTGGTTGTCTGGCGGAACCGGCAACGAGAAGTCGATCTCGCCCGGTGTTGGCACCGCCGATACGGACACCTCGGTCCCTTCCACCCAGTCGTCCGGAGGGGGGCCATGCAACTCGATCTTTCCACCGCGGAACGTGCCGGAAACAATGCTCATGGGTTGGCCCTCCGAATTATACTTTCTCCAGTGTACGCGCGATCCGTGCCAGCGCCACGTCTTTGCCCAGCACAGCGAGCGTGTCGAACAGGCCGAACCCGACGCCGGTACCCGTGACGGCCACCCGCAGGGGCAGTTGCAGTGCGCCGAGCTTGATGCCTTTCGCGGCGAGGAAGTCGTGTGCCGCCTTCTCGATGGTGGCGGCGTCGAACGGGTCGCACCCGGCGAGCACCCCGGCGAACTCCCGCACCAACTCCTTCGCCTGCGGGTTCTTCGCGTCCTTGAACGCCTTGTCCATCGCCTTCGCGTCGTACTCGACCTCGGCGTTCAGCACCGGCCGGGCGAAGGCGAGCACGTCGCTGAACAGCTTGATGCGATCCGCCGCGGCATCGATCACCTTCGTGAGCACCGCCCGCGTGTGGTCGTCGAGCGTGTCGCCGATCAGCTTCGCCTTCTTCAAGAACGGGATGCACCGCTCCAACTTCTCGGCCGTCGGCAGCAACTTCATGTACTCGCCCTGGAGCCAGAACAGCTTCTTGGCGTCGTACCCCCCAGGGGCGTGCGTCACCCGTTCCAGGCTGAAGTTCTCGATGAGCGTGGGCAGCGGGATGTACTCGCTCTCCCCGTCCATGCTCCACCCCAGCCGGCACAGGTAGTTGATCAGCGCCTCCGGCAGGTAGCCGATTTCTTGGTAGTACGCGACGGCGATGATGTTCAGGTCGTCGCGGCCGGCGATCTCCTCGTCCGTCCAGCCGCACGCCTTGAACTTGGCGATCTCGTCGGCTCCGAGTTGTGGTGTCTTCCGTTTGCTCATCTTCTCGCCGTTGTAGTACACCTGCGGGACGTGTCCGAAGCGGGGGATCAGCGTCGTCGCAGGTGGGGCAGCCCCGAGTGCCTCATACATCAGCCATTGCGTCGGCGTGTTGGACAGATGTTCGATGGCCCGCACCACGTGCGTGATGCCGAAGTCGATGTCATCGACCACCGTGGCGAAGTTGTAGACGGCCCGGCACAGGCCGGTCTCGTTCGGCCCGCGGAGGAGCATCGGGTCGCGGATGGTGTCGGTACCGACCTCCTGTTTGCCGACGACGGCGTCCTCGAACTTCACGGTTTTGCCAAGTTCCACCTTGAGCAACAGCGGAGCCTTCTTCGCCGCGTACTGTTTCACGTTCTCGTCCGCCGGCACGTCGCGGTTGGTGCCGCGATGCACGTACGGTTTGCGGGCCAGGTCGGCCAACCGGCGGGCCTCGTTCTGCTCCGCTTCTGTGGTGTAGTCGGGGTACGCCTTGCCCTCCGCCAGCAGCTTCATCGCCGCCGCCTCGTACTTGTCGTTGCGCTGTCCCTGGTAGTACGGCTTGTGCGGGCCGAAGCTGTCCCCGTTGGCGTCGTCCGTCGGGCCTTCGTCCCACGTCACGCCCAACCATTTGAACCCGTCGATGATCGGGCGGACCGCCTCGGCCCGGTTGCGGCTGTCGTCGGTGTCGTCGATGCGGAGGATGAACTGCCCGCCGTGCCGCCTGGCCAGCAGCCAGTTGAACAGGGCGGTGCGGACCCCGCCGATGTGCAGGTAGCCGGTGGGACTCGGGGCGAAGCGGGTGCGAACGGGGGCCATTGCGGAACTCTTCCGATTGCGGTGTGCGGAATGGAGAAAGGATACGGCCAGAGGAGGTGCGGTTCAGGGTTCAATTTAGAGGGACACGGATGACACGGAAGAAGGCAGGGATGCAGAGGATCCGACAGAACATTGATTTTTTCTGATCCGTGTCATCCGTGCTTCATCCTCTTCATCCGTGTCCGTTTTGTTGGTCCTGCCCTCCCCCGAACCCCACCGACCTCCCCGCGTCTATCATTGCACTCAGGGGTTCCGGCCATGATCGAGATCGACGGCAGCGAGGGCGAAGGCGGGGGGCAAATCCTCCGCTCGGCGCTGGCGCTGGCCATCCTCACCGGCAAGCCATTCAAGCTGATCAACATCCGCGCGCGGCGGACGAAGCCCGGTTTGGCCCCGCAGCACCTGGCGTGCGTTCGCGCCGCCGCGAACATTTCGAGTGCCCAGTACAAGGGCGGGCAGATCGGCAGCGCCGTGCTGTACTTCGAGCCGGGCACGTGCAAAGCGGGAACGTATGCGCTCGGTGTTCACACCGCCGGGGCGACCGCGCTGATTTTGCACTCCATTTACCTGCCGCTGGCGTTGCGCGGCGGGGGCGAGAGCACCCTCACCATCACCGGCGGCACGCATGTGGCCCACGCCCCGTGCTACCATTTCCTCGAAACGACGTGGGCGGCGTACCTGAAGCGGATGGGCATCGAGATCGACCTGGAAATGGCGAAACCCGGCTTCTACCCGCGTGGCGGGGGCGAAATCCGCGCCGTGATCCGTCCGTGTTCTGCCGTGCGGCCGTTGACGCTGACGACCTGCCCGGAGTTGACCACCGCCGGCGGGTTCGCGGCCGTCGCCGATTTGCCGGTCTCGATCAGCAAGACGATGAGCCGGCGAATGGCCCACCAGTTGAAGAAGGTGGACGTGGAGAGCCACCTGCCGCAACAGGAGTGGGAGAACGGCCCCGCGGCGGTGGCGGCGGTGCTGTTCCGGCAGGCCCCCGTGCCGCCGCTGTTCTTCGCCATCGGCGAGCGCGGCAAGCCGGCCGAAGTCGTCGCCGACGAAGCGGCGGAGGAAGCGGTGGCGTTCAAGAAATCCGGCTGCCCGGTGGACCCGCACTCGGCCGACCAGATCGTGCTGCCGCTGGCGTTCGCGGTCGGGGCGAGCGAATTCCGCGTCTCTGAAGTGACGCAACATTTGCTCACCAACATCGACACTGTCCGAAGGTTCGTGGACCGCCCGATTTCGTGCGACGGGTCGGTTGGGAGTTCGGGCACCGTGCGGGTAGAATGATCGCCATGCCCACCGCCGCCGTCGCGTCCGTCTCCCCCGTCACCGAAGCCGAAGGGCCGGGCGTGCGGTACGCGCTGTGGTTTCAGGGGTGCCCGCTGCGGTGCCCCGGTTGCTGCAATCCCGAATACTTGCCGTTCAGTGGCGGCACCCCGCGAGCGGTGGACGACCTGATCGCCGAAATCCGACAAAGTCGGGAACAATTCGGCGTCGAAGGGATCACACTGTTGGGGGGCGAGCCGTTCGCGCACGCCGACCCCGCGTCGATGATCGCCGCCGGCACCCAGGCTCTCGGCCTGAGCGTGATGGTGTTCACCGGGTTCACCCTGGAACACCTCCGCCAGTCGCCCGACCCGCACGTCAGCCGGCTCCTCCAACACACCGATATCCTGGTTGACGGGCCGTATGTGCGGGAGCAGCCCGACACGTCGCGGCGGTGGATCGGTTCGACGAACCAACGGATCCACTTCCTGACGGAGCGGTACCGGGCCGACGACCCGAGCTGGCAGAAGCCGAACACGCTGGAAATCCGCGTGCGGGGGAGGGAGGTGCTGGTCAACGGCTTCCCGGCCGCCGACGCGAAAGGGCTGTGGAAGGGGTGGAAGCGGAAGTAGGGTTAGCCGCGAGGCAACGCCGAGCGCGTGCCGGGACCAACAAAACGGACACGGATCAAGAGGATGAAGGCAGGGATGAAGTGGATCAGAAAAATTCATTGTTCCGATCCTCTTCATCCCTGCTTGTTCCGTGTCATCCGTGTGCTCTGAATTGAACGGTCTTCTGTCCCGTGGCGGGGGGTGAGGTCTTGGAAACAGCCGGCCCGCAAGCCGTGTCGCGGTTCGAGTTCCACCTGCTCCGGTTACTCCGGTTCGTGCTCGGGCACATGCCGCCGGAGCAGGCGCTGAACTACCTGAGTGCCAAGCTGCCGTGCCCGCCGTGCCTGAGCGCGACGGCCGTGAAGTTGGCCGAGGACACGATTGCGAAAGCGCTCGTGCTGCACCTGGTGCGGGCCGGCGGGTGGCGGACGGAGGGCCACCTGCGGAACGGCAAGCCGACCACCGGCAAGGCGTGGGACCGCATCCCGTTGGGCGAACGCGAACTGACGTTCAGCCGGCACCCGCTCGCCTTCATGATGTGGCTGACGGCCGAGAAGGTGACGGACACGAAGGAGCCGTGGGACGTGCCGGCCGGGGCGCTCACCCCCGCGGATGAGCTGTTCTTCGCGGTCGCCTACGACAGCCTGAAGGCCGAGCCGAACGTGGGCAGCGTGCTGGCCGAGAAGCGGGCGTTCCGCGACAACCCGCTCTGCTGGCTGAACGCCGGGGCCGACTTCGCCGCGCCGGGGGAAGTGACCCCGCCGAACTTCCTGCCGCTCACCGAAGGCGTGCGGGCGGTCATCGTCGAGTGCCTGAACCCGGACCTGGCCCAGCGGTGGATCAAATCCGAGCGGGGCCGCGGGCAGGTCGGCGACTGGAAGCAGATGCGGGCGACGGGCGTGACGCTCAACCGCACGCTCACCGACTTCCTGACCGCGTGCGGGAAGGCCAACCGCCCCGACCTCGCCCGGTTCGTGCTGACGGCCGCGAAGGTGATTCTGAGTCAGGGCAACCTGACCCCGCAATACTGGACGGGCGGGCTGCACGGGCAAGGCCCGCCGCGGCTGGCCGAGCGGCTGGAGACGCAGCGGGCGGCGGTGGTGCTGCCGCGACACCTGGCCACACTGCAAGGGTGGGACCGCAAGGCCCGCGGCATCGGCTACTGGGACGACGACTACCAGGCGAGCCAGTTGTGGAAGGAAGACTGGGAGCGGGCCGGCGGGGACGTGCTGGCCGCCACCGCGCACCGGATCCTGGAGTTGTTGGAACCGCTGAGAACTTAACCAGTTCCAGGTTCCAAGTTCCAGGTTCCAAGTTGAAGACAGCCGGCTCTTGTCCTCAACTTGGAACCTGGAACTTGGAACCTGGAACTCAGGGAATCGCCATGAGCCGCGCGTACCGCATCACCGTGAAGGAGTCCACCACCCGCGAGCTGAAGGGGTCGGACGAGATCTGCACGCAGCTCGAGGTGCTCGAAATCCTCCCGCCCGAGCGGATGGGCGAGCTGCTCAAGAAGGAGTTGAAGGAGAAGGGATTCAAGGAGGAAGAGGACGGCACGTTGACGCGCAAGGAGGGGCACATCACCGTGAAGGTGGACCCGAAGTCGTGCGAGGTGAGCGTGAAGGCGGACGTGGAAGAGGAGGTGAGCATCGAGGCCAAGCGGGAGACGTTCGGGTACGACGACGTGGGGCCGGGGCAGAAGGAACTCCGCGACCGCGTGAAGAAGCAACTGGCCGACGACCTGGACAAGAAGGCCGAGAAGGAGACGGAGCGGCTGCAAGGGCAGGCGACGGAGGAGTTGGAGAAGAAGCTGTGCGACCTGCAACCGGAGCTGAGCGACGTGGTGAACAAGGTCACCCGCCAGGCGATCAAGGAGAAGGCCCAGCAGCTCGGCACGGTGAAGGAGATCAGCGAGGACGAGGAGAGCGGGTCGCTGACGATCAAGATCGAGGTGTGAGTCGCCGGCCCCTCCGGGGCGGAGCGATTCGTGCCTCGTGACCCAGGGCTTCCGCCCTGGGCTACGACCGGCGGTCCCTCCGGGACGCAAGACACACCGGCCACCCCCGCCGCGGAGCGGCCGGCGGGTGTAGCCCAGGGCGGAAGCCCTGGGTGTGATGCCAACCCGACGCCCCGCCCCGAAGGGGCCGGCGACCCGAACTCCGGCGGCCCCTCCGGGGCGGGAAAACCTCAGAACCCCGAACCCAGGGCGTCAGCCCTGGGTTACATCCGGCGGCCCCTCCGGGGCGACGAACCGGATGCCACCGACCACCGGCGAACGCAATGTCCACCGTCATCACCGAATCCTCGCTCCCGTCCGCCCTCGACGCCACGCAGGCGGTCGAAGGGGCGTACTCGTCCGAGATGGCCGAGGTGGCCGGGCACCTGGTCCGCGGCCTGCCCGTGCTCATCGAGTGCGACAAGGAACTGGCCCCGCACCTGTTCATGAACGTGCGGTCACGCCTGCGCGACCAGAACCTGCGGTGCATCTACCTGGACGGCCGGCCGCGGGAGGCCGACCAACAGGGGCCGATGCCGGTCGGACTCATCGGCACCATGATCGCCCAACTGCGGGAGGCCGTGCGGGGTGCCGTGGACCGCCGCGTGGTGGTGCTGCCGCACCTGGACCTACTCACCACCAGCCAGGGCGGGCTGACCGGCGAAGCCCGCGAAGTCATCCCGCTGCTGTACGAGAACCCCGAACTGGTGTGGCTCGGGTTCAAAGACCCGACCTTCCCGCTGCCCAAAGTGATCGAGAACCTGTTCCCGCACCGCATGAGCATTCTCGGCATCAACCGCAACCGCCTGCGGAGCCTCATCACGCAGCGGGAGAGCCGCAAGTTCGGCCGCCAGTTCAACCCGTGGCAACTGTACAAGTACGTGTCCGGGGTGAACGCCGTACGGCTGCGGAAGCTGCTCAGCACGCTCGAAGGCGAGGACTACCCGGCCGACCCGAAGCAGGCCGTGCGGCAGTTGCGGAACGCCACCCTGTCCGGCGAGATGGAAATCCCGGACGTGGACCTGGACCGCGACATCGGCGGGTACGCCAAGACGAAGAAGCAACTGAAGCAGGAAATCCTCGACGTGCTGGCCAAGCGGGACAACAGCACCAACGTCGAGGACATCGCCCGGCTGGAGGAGCTGCTGCCGAAGGGGATGATCTTCTGGGGGCCGCCCGGCACTGGGAAGACGTTCTTCGCCAAGGCCATCGCCACGGCACTCGGCGCGGCCATCACCATCGTCTCGGGGCCGGAACTGAAGTCGAAGTGGGTCGGGGAGAGCGAGGAGCAGCTCCGCGCCGTCTTCCACCGCGCGCGGCAGTCCGCCCCGTCCATCATCGTGTTCGACGAACTGGACTCGTTCGCCACCCGCCGGGGGTCGTACACCGGCAGCGGCGTCGAGCACAGCATGGTGAACCAACTGCTCACCGAGATGGACGGCTTCCACAAGGAGGAGCTGGTGTTCGTCGTCGGCACCACGAACTTCGCCGAGAGCCTCGACCCCGCCCTCCTGCGGCCCGGCCGGTTCGAGTTCCATTTGCACATCCCGTATCCCGAGGACGACGACCGCCGCGAGATCCTGAAGATCTACGACCGCAAGATGAAGCTCCAGATGACCGACGCGGCGTTCGACCACGCCGTCCGGCGGACGGGCGAGAACTTCATGACGAACACGGGCACGCCGTTCAGCGGGGACCACCTGAACGCCCTTTGCCGTAGCGTCGCCCGGATTCGGTTGCGGGACGACCTGAGCGGGCCGACTACGCCGAAGGAAGTGGAGCGCGGGTTCAACGAGTACGAGGAGAAGGTGGAGTTGACCGACAAGGACGCCATCATGGTGGCCACGCACGAGGCCGGGCACTTCGTCTGCTCGCTCTTCTGCCCGCACCACCCGCACCCCGAGCGCGTCACCATTCAGAGTGAAATGCCGTGGGCACCCTTCTACACCGGGTACAAGAAGGACGACACCCGCAAGGTGGGGTACAGCCGGGCCGAGTTGTTCGACCGCCTGTGCGTGCTGTACGGCGGCATCGAAGCGGAGCGCCTGCTGGTGGGCGACGTGTCCACCGGGGCGAGTGGCATGGGCAGCCCGAGCGGGGATTTGTACCGCGCCACGCAGCTCGCCAAGATGATCGTGGAGGTGTGCGGCATGAGCCAGATGGCCGCCCCCTTGCGGGTGTTCCGCGACGAGAAGGGCGACCGCGAGGTGATCTCCGGGCTGATGGCCGAGAGCATCGACCGGCAGATCAACACCATCGTGGCCGAGGCCCAGGCCCGCTCGGCGAAGATCCTGGCCGACCACAAGGACGAGCTGGTGTCGCTCCGCGACGAACTGATCAAGGACAAGACCATCGAACCCGACCGGGTCATGACGATCATTAAGACGGTGCGGGAGAAGTACGCCGACGAGTTCGTCAAACTCGGCTCGGCCCCGCTGATGCCGGACGAGACCACTCCGCTCGACAAGCCGGCCGACAAACCGACCAAGAAGGCGAAGCCCGCCACCGGAGACAAGTAACGTGGCCGAACTGACCATCCTCCTCCGCCGCGACCCCGAGACGGGGCGGCAGAACATCGTGGTGAAGCTGGACAGCGACCCGGACGCGCTGCCCATCGAGCACGAGCAGTTGCACAAGCGGATCATCGAGAAGCTGGTGGGCAAGGGGATGAAGCCGGAAGACCTGGGCGAGGTGATCATCACCCGCGAGGGGGAGGTGCAGCCGGTGCAGCCGACCCAGCAGCCGAACGAGGGGCAGCGCGAAAAGGCGGCGCAGAGCGGCGGCAAATAAAGACATTTCACCGCCGAGGGCACATGAGGGCACGAGAGGAAGACAGAAGAGAGTTCGAAAGAAATCTTCTCTTCCTTCCTCTCGTGCCCTCATGTGCCCTAGTAGGTGAAATGTCTTTATTTGCCGCCGCTCAGCGCCGCCTTTTCGCGCTGCCCCTCGTTCGGCTGCTGGGTCGGCTGCACCGGCTGCACCTCCCCCTCGCGGGTGATGAT
>JANNQE010000086.1:0-5375 GCA_031441625.1 Planctomycetia bacterium | reverse complement strand
AAACCCGGCCGCGCTTTGTTGGATATCACGCGCACCCCACCAGACTCAACATCTTCGGGCCGTTCGCCTTCGTCGGCTCGTCGCTCACCTTGCCGGCGGCCATCCGCACCACGCGGTCGGTGCCGCGGGCCAGTTCCATGTTGTGCGTCACCATCACAACCGAAATGTTCTGCTCGCGGTTCAGACTGCGGAGCAGCTTCACAATGGTGTCGCCGGTCTCGGCGTCCAGGTTGCCGGTCGGCTCGTCGGCCAGCAGGAACCGCGGGTTCATGAGCAGTGATCGCGCGATGGCCGCCCGCTGCATCTCCCCGCCGCTCATCTCCCGCGGCTTGTGCCGCCACCGCTGACCCAGGCCGACTCGTTCGAGCAACCCCATCGCCCGCTTCCGCCACTCGGCCCGTTTGCCGAACCAACTGAACACGCCTTCGGCGATGTACGCCGGCATGAGCACGTTGTCGAGCGCGCTCAGTTCGGGCAGCAGGTGGTAGAACTGGAACACGTACCCGAAGGTGGTGTTGCGGAGGCGGTCGCGGTCGCGGCCGGTGAGGGCGTCGATGCGTTTGCCGTCGAGCGTCACCGTGCCGGAGTCGGGCACGTCGAGGCAGCCGAGCAGGTGCAGGAAGGTGCTCTTCCCCGACCCGCTCGCCCCGACCACGCTGACGAACTCGCCGGGCCGAACCGTCAGCGACACGCCGGTGAGCACGGGCAGGCTCATGCGGTGCTTGCGGTACGTCTTGTGGATGGAATCGGCGACGAGCATGACCGCTCCAAATGCGGAATGCGGAACGCGGAACGCGGAATGGAAGGCGGGTGATTTCACTCCGCACTCCGCATTCCCCATTCCGCACTACTCAAAACGGAGGGCCTGCACCGGCTGGAGTCTCGCCGCCCGCCACGCCGGCAGCACGGCCGCCAGGACGGCAATGGCCACCGCCCCGATGTTCACCAGCAGCACGCTCGTGGCGTCCAGGTGCGTCGGGATGCTGTCGAACGAGTACACGCTCTGGTCGAACACCTTCTTTCCCCCTCGCAGCCCCGCCAGGACCGACTCGATCTCGTTGATGTACACCGTCATCCAGACGCCCAGCCCGGTGCCCAGCACCCCGCCCACCAGGCCGAGCAGCAGCCCGTAGCCGAGGAAGATGCCCATCACCCCGCCGCCGCTCGCCCCCAGGCTCTTCATCACGCCGATGTCGCGGCACTTCTCCGACACGATCATGCTGAAGATGGCCAGCACCCCGAACCCGGCCACGCCGATGATCAGGAACAGCAGGAAGTTCAACACGCTCCGCTCGATCTCGATGGCGCCCAGCAGCGCCCCCTGCTGCTTCCACCACGATTCGGCAAACGCCTCCGGGCTGGGCATGATCGCCTGGGCCGCGGGCACCACCGTCCCGTCCACCAGTTTCTGGTTCTCCCGCACGTCGCGCGTCAGTCGGACGTGCAGGTGGCTCGCCTTCTGGTCCATGCCGCGGAGCTTCTGCAGGTCGTCGATCGGCACGTACACGATGTTCGCGTCGTACTCGCCGTACCCGGAGCGGATGAAGTCCGACACGACGAACGAGGCCGACACCGGGCGGGTGCCGCTCGCCCCGACGGTGGCGATGAACACGTCGTCGCCCGGTTGCAGCATCGCCACCTCTTCCTGAAGCCCGGTCTTCGGGTTGGTGAAGCGGGCGTTGCCGATGTCCCACCCCAGCACGATGCCCGGCGGGGTGACGTCCGCCGCGGCCTGGGCGACAGGAATGTCCGGCTTCAGCCCCTTCAGTTCCGGCGGCAACTCGTTGCCCTGCGGTTCGAGCATCGGAATCGGTTGGCCGAACGGGTTCCTGCTCGGGTCGGCGGGCTTGGGCGGCGGCGGGGCGAACTGGTCCATCTGCTCGACATGCGCCGCTTGCGCCGCTTCCCACGCCCGCAGCCGGTCGAACCGCCCCTTCGCCTTGTCGGTCAGGCGGAAGCAGGCCGCCGGGTCGTTCGACGTGCTGACAAGGTAGTCGCCGAACTTGCCGACCCTGGCGTGCCGGGCCGGATCGATGCCGATCACCTTCACATGCTTGATGATGGGGATCACGTCGCCGCCGCGGGTGCGGACGTTGAACTGCAACAGGGCATACGTCTCCACCGTCGGCGAAGTCGCCTCAATGTACTTGCCGGCCGGCCCCGCCTTCAATTGTCGGTCGATTTCGGGCGTTTCGAGCGGGAACCCGCCGGCCGCGTCGGTGTGAACGGTCACGTCCGATGACAGCCCGTTCAGTTGCGTCTTCAACTTGTCTTGAAAGCCGGCCATCACGCTGTTCACCACGATAAGTGTGGCGACGCCGAGCATGACACTGCCGACGCACAGGAACGCCAGAAAGCGGGTGCGGAGGTACTGCAGGCAGAGGAGCAGTTTGTACACGACGCACCCCGGCGGGATCGGACCGATGCCGGCTTGTACCGTGCGGCGGCGGGCGTGGGAAGGCGAAGTGCGGGCGGGCGTGTGCCATACTTTTCCTGACGGCGTGTCAGTTCTGTGTGATTTTCGCCCGCCGCCCGCGAATCATCTGCCAGACCGAGGGCCGAACGGGTGACGCCAACCGCCGACACACCGCACGAGCGGTTCCAGACGCTCTTCGACCTGCACCGGGGGATCGTCGGCAAGGTGGCCTTCACCTACTCTCGCAACGTCGAGGACCGCCACGACCTGGAACAGGAGATCGCCTTGCAAGTGTGGCGGGCGTTCCCGCGGTACGACCCCGCCCGGCCGTTCGCCACGTGGATGTACCGCATCGCCCTGAATGTGGGCATCTCGTTCGCCCGCGACTCCTTCCGCGGCCCACGCGTGGTGCCGCTCGACGAGCAGACCCTGAGTGTCGAACCGCCCGCCGAGCCGGACGACCGACTGACCGCGTTGCAGCGGTTCATGAATCAACTCGACCACCTGAACCGCGGGCTGCTGCTCCTCTATCTGGACGACCGAAGTTACCGCGACATCGCCGACGTGCTCGGCGTCAGCGAAACGAACGTGGCGACCAAACTGCAGAGGTTGAAACAACGGCTGCGAGAAGCGGCCAAATCTTAGGGGCCAACACCGATGGAACTCGATGACCTGAAAGCCGCCTGGACCGAACTCGACCGCAAACTGACCGCGACGCGAGCCGAGGTCACACGGCTGCACGCCGCCCGCTCGAAATCGACCCTCCGCCCGCTGGCGTGGAAACTCGGGTGGGAGGTGTGCGAGGGGGCGGCGGTGGTGGTGCTGTCGGCCTTCTACCTTGCGAACCACCCGGACGAAACGCGGTTCGCCCTGCCCGGCGTCGCCCTGCTCGCCCTGGGTCTCCTCGCCCTGGCGGCGGCGGTGTGGCAGTGCGAACTGCTCCGCCGCATCGACCAGTCCGCCCCGGTGGTCGACATCCAGACGCGGTTGGCCGAGTTGCGGGCATTCCGCTTGCGGGTGTGGCTCGGGGTGATGTTCCTGTGCCCGCTCCTGTGGGTGCTGGGGGTGATCGTGCTGTTCAAGGTGGCGGGGGTGGACGTGTACACCGCGTTCGGCTGGCCGTGGGTGGCCGCCAACTTCGCCTTCGGGATAGTCTTCCTGGGGGTGGCGGTATGGGCAACACAGGCCCTGGCCGCCCGCTTCCACCAGTCGCGATGGCTCACCCGGCTGGCCGACGGGCTGACCGGCCGCAGCCTCGCCCGCGCCACCGAACAGGCTCGTCAGGCGGCCGAGTTCGCGGCCGAGTGAGGTCCCCTTGACCTGTCGGCCGCGTCGCGGGCATGATCCGCCCATGTCGTCTACTTATCTGCCGCGGGCGCTGGTGGTCGGGCTGATCGCCCTGGCCGTGCCGGTGCTCACCCTGCTGTTCGCCGGCCTGCTCACCGGCCACGGCAAGACCAACTACGAACTGGTCCGCGACCTGTTCGTGCCGCTCATCGGTCCGCTCGTGGCCGTGTTGGTCCCGTTGTTGCTATTCTTTGTGATCCCGAGCGGGCAGAACCGCCAGCGGACGGCGCTCGAGCTGTGCCAGCAGTACAACGCCGAGGAGTTCCGCGAGGCCCGCAACACCGCGTGGAAGCACTTCGTGCTCGACCGCCGCCGCGACGGCCCCGACGAGCGTGCCGCCCGCCTGACCGAGTTCCTCAACTACCTGACCAACCCGGAGACGCACGCCCGCATCGACCCGGCCCGCGACGCCCTGTATCAGAAGGCCACCCGCGTGCTCGACTTCTTCGCCGTGGTGAACGAGTACGTCGGCCGCGGGAACGCCGAGCCGAGTCTGGTGCGGGCCTTCCTGCTGTACTACTACCTGTGGTGGCGGGACGAGATCATGATCCCGCTGCGGCAACTACGGGCCATCGCCGACGACCCGAAGTTCAAGCCGGGGTGGTGGGACCCGCTGGTTCACTTGGACGAGCTGGCCAAGAAGTAGGGTGGTCCGCCCTCGCCGAGGGCGGGTTCCGACCGGCTCTCGGCGAGAGCCGGCCACCCTAACGGCACCTACCTTAGGACCTGATGGACCCGTACCTGCTGTTCGCCGTCATCGCCGCCGCCGCGTTCGCCGCCGGCATCATCAACTCGGTCGCCGGCGGGGGCACGCTGCTCACCTTCCCGGCCCTCATCGCCTTCCTGTCGGCCGCCTACGGCGACAACACCGAAGCGGTGGCCAACGCCACCAGCACCGTCGCCCTGCTGCCGGGCAGCCTGGCCGGGGCGTGGGCGTACCGCCACGAGTACCGCACCGCCCGCCCGTTCGCGTTGCAGTTGCTGCCGCCCAGCTTCGTCGGCGGGCTGATCGGCTCCATCCTGGTGGCCCTGTTCCCGAAGGCGTTCGGCCCGCTCGTGCCGTGGCTCATCCTCATGGCGGCGGTGCTGTTCGCCCTGCAACACCCGATCGGGAAGATTCTGCGGCAACGCCGTGAGACGGCGGCCCTCGACAGCACCGGCGAGTTCCGCATCGTCCGCCGGCGGCAGGTGTGGGTGCTCGTCGGATTTCAGTTCCTGGTGGCCGTGTACGGCGGGTACTTCGGCGCGGGCATCGGCATCCTCATGCTGACGGCCCTGGGGTTCATGGGGCTGACCGACATCCACCAGGCGAACTCGGTGAAGACGCTGCTGGCGAGCGTGATTAATGCCGTGTCGGTGGTGGTGTTCGTCATCGGCGGGCTGATCGACTGGCCGGCGGCGGCGGTCATGTCGGTAGCGGCGGTGATCGGCGGGTACGTCGGCGCGCGGGTGGCCCGCCGACTCCCGAGTACCTACGTGCGGGGGGTGGTCATCGTCATCGCGTTCACCCTGGCCGGGTACTACTTGTGGAAGCAGTTCGCCGGCAAGGGGTGAAAGACGGTTAACCGCGAGGCGGAGACGAGCGCGAGGAGGTCTTCGCGCTCGTCTCCGC
>JANNQE010000085.1:0-5018 GCA_031441625.1 Planctomycetia bacterium | reverse complement strand
CTCCGGTCGCTCACGCTCCCAGCTCGCCACGAACGGTCGCCACAAATGCCGCGTAGTCGTCAGGCGTGTCCACCCCGCGGTGGGCGGTCGGGATGACGCCGATCTGGATGGGAATGCCGTGGGCGAGCGCCCGCAGTTGCTCCAACTTCTCGGACATCTCCAGTGGGTGCGGCGGGGTGGCAGCCAGCTTCAGCAGCACGTCGCGGCGGTAGGCGTACACGCCCAGGTGGTGTAAGAACTGATCCGACGGAATGACCGGCTCGGTGTCGCGCACGAACGGGATCGGACTGCGGCTGAAGTACAACGCCCGGCCGGTGTCGGAGCGTACCGCCTTCACCACGTTCGGGCTGTGGAAGTCGGCGAGGGACTTGACCGGCGTGGCCAGTGTGGACATGCCGGCACCGGGGTCGTCGGCCAACATTTTCAGCAGCAGTCGCACGCCGGCCGGGTCGAACTGCGGCTCATCGCCTTGCAGGTTAACGATGATGTCGGCTTCGAGACCGGACGCGACTTCGGCGATGCGATCCGTGCCGCTCGGGTGGTCAGCCCGCGTCATCACCGCCCGCCCCCCGAAGGATTGCACCGCGTCGAAAATGCGCGGGTCGTCGGTGGCCACGATCACCGGCCCGACGGCCGCCTCCACCGCCCGCTCGTACACGTGCTGCACGAGGAACTTGCCGGTGGCGTTCAGTAGCGGCTTGCCCGGCAGCCGGGTGGACGCGAACCGGGCGGGGATGACGACGGCGGCGGCGGTCATGAGTTTGAGACGCTTCGCGCCGGAGGGGCGGCAGATGTTAGCCAGGGGTGGATCGCAGCGGAACCCCTGGGTGATGGGACTCCGATCACAAGGATAGATTCCAGGGGTTCCGCTCGCTTCGCTCGCTTCACCCCTGGCTAACATCTGCTGCCCCTTCGGGGCTATACCGGGTTAGTGCTTCCCGTTGGTTTGCGCCGCCCCGCCGACGAGGGCGTCGTACAGCCGCCGCAGCTTCTTGTGCGCGTCGGTGTGCCCTTTGCCCAGCGCCCGCAGGTCGGCCACGGTCAGCAGCGGGTCGGGGGCGATCAGCTTGCCGCGGGCGTCGTCCAGGTCTTCGGCCAGCAGGTACTCGTGGCCGTCCACGGACAGGATCACCCCGCGGTCGCGGAGGGCCTTCACGTCGCGGTAGAAGCCCCGCACGTCGAGGCGGAGCTTGGCCAAGAGCACGTCCCGCGGGCGGGCCGTCTTGGAGATCAGTTTCAGCAACTTGGCCAACCGGGAGGCGCGCTCCAGGGTGACGGCGGTCGCGGGGGGCGAGTCGGCTTTGGACCGGCCCATGCTGCCTCCTGCCGGCGGGCGGGGGAGAGGGCGAGGCGTCCGTGCGTGGGGTGTAGGCGTTCGCGGGATCCACTCCCGCACACCCGAGCGGCGAGTCCGTTCGCCGGGAGTGCGATAGGGCAAGATCGTAGGCGGGAGGGGGTGTGAAAGCAAGCGCCCGGCGGGTGAGAATTCCTCACCCGCCGGGCGGTGACAAGGCGTTGTCAGTGACTTGATCGGGTGGCCGGCTCTCGCCGAGAGCCGGTTCGGAATGTCGCTCTCGGCGAGAGCGACCCACCCTACTTCCACTGGTACACGGTCAGCGCGGACAGCCCGCGGACGTACACCCCGTCGCCGCACACGGCCAGGTGCGCCCAGGCGTCCCCGCCGCCGACGGTGGTTTCGCCCAACACCTCGAACTCCTTCGGGTCGGCCTTGATGAGCAGCAGCTTGCCCTTGCTGTCGAGCGCCAGGATGCGGTCGCCTTTCGCCACCAAGCTGCAGTAGTCGCTGTACGCCTTTTCACTCCGCCACGCCTGCTTGCCTGTGGCCACGTCCACGCACGTCATCTTGCGGTCCTTGCCGAGGAAGTAGGCGTGCCCCTTCACCACGACCGGGGTACACATGTGCCCCTCGTACTTCAGGCTCCACCCGGCCGCCGTCTTGTACGCGCCGCCGTCGGACGACACCGTGAACCCCTGCGTGGTGCCGCCGTAGGTGCTGGTGAACACCGTGTCGCCGTCCGTCACGGGGGTGAGGATGTTCATCCCGCGGAACGACGGGATCTCCCGCTTCCACAGTTCCTTGCCCTTCTCCAGATCGACCCCGCACAGGGTGGTGCGGGTTTGCACCACCAGTTGCTCGCTGCCGGCCAACTTCGCCTTCACCGGGCTGCTGAACGCCCCGCCGTTCATCCCGCCGGCATCCTTGACCGACCGCCACTGCTCCTTCCCAGTCACTTTGTCCAGCTTCACCACCCCACCGTCGGCCTGGAAGTACACGGCTTGGTCGTCCACGAGCGGCGAGCAGACGGTGCCGAAGGTGGGCACGGCCGCCTTGAACTCCTTCACGCAGTCGTACTGCCACAGTTCCTTGCCGTCGGCCGCGTTCAGGCAGTACAGCACGTCGCGGATGCCGGCCACGTACAGCCGCTCGCCGTCGAACGCCGGGGTGGAGCGAATCCAACTGCCGTTCTTGGCCGCGAAGAACGGCACGGTGATGGAGCCGTCCCACTTCACCTGCCACGCCTGCTTACCGGTCTTGCGGTCGTAGGCCGTCACCCGCTCCACCTTCTTGTCGACGGTCTCGGTGATGAACACCTTGTCGGCCGACACGATCGGCCCGGAGTAGCTCGGCCCCAGGTCGTCGGCCGACCACAGCTTGGTGAGCGCCTTGTCGTCCAGCTTGTCCGGCCACGCGGGGCTGCCCTTCGCCACGAACCCGTCGCGGGTGGGGCCACGCCACTGCGTCCACGTGGGAGTGTCGGCCGGCGCGGACAGGGCGAGGGCGAGCAGGAGCGTGGGGGTCATGGGCGTTCCTTGTAGGGCGGGCGGCAGTTGAGCATAGCGAGACAAGCCCCGCCGACAATCACCCGCACACGGGTGGCTTGACGGCAGGGCTCGCGGTCATGACGGACCTACTCGGCCCGCCTTACTTCGGCGGGGTCAGTGCTTTCCGCAGTTTGTCGATCGCGGTCGCCTGGACCTGCCGCACCCGCTCCTTCGACAGGCCGAGCGCCTTGCCCACCTTCTCGAGCGTCTGCTCGGCCGGGTCGTCGTGCAGGGTGTAGCGGTGGGCGAGGATGAGTTTCTCCCGCTCGGACAGGAGCGGGTGGTCGTCGCGGAGGAAGTCTTCGATGGGGATTTGGGTGGCCCCACTCTGGTCGGTCGGCAGGCGGTGGCGGGGTTCACCGTCGGGCAGGGCGTCGAGCGACACCGACCGCGTCAGCCAGTCGGTGCCGGCCCGCTGCGACAGCCGCGAGAGCGCCCGCACCAGGCAGGTGAAGGCGTAGGTGCTGAACCGGATGCCGAGCCACGGGTTGAACGCGGCGACCGCCTGGATGAGCACGATGTGACAATCGCCGATCAGGTCGTCGGCCCGGTTGCTGGCGGCCATGCGGCGGCGGACGGCGCGGTAGATGAGCTTGCGGTTGCCCAGCACGATGCGGTCGCGGAGGGTGTGGTAGGCGGTCGTCCAGCGGGTCAACTCGGCGGACGTGCGGGCGGCGTGCATGCGGTGGGCGGCGTAGTGCATCCGCCGGGCGTGGTCGCGGGTGATGTCGTCCGGCATGTACCCGGCGTCGTAGTCGATCGGGTCGTCGGTGAGCGGGGCCGGATCGAACTCCTGCTTGGCCGTCCGCTCGCCGAACGCCGGGTGCCGCAGGTAGCTCGGCAGCGTGCCGGTGCGGGCGGTGCGTTTCGTCTCCGGCTCGATCGCAGTGCTGGTACTCATGCTGCTCATGACCGTTCCTCGGGCCGCAGGGTGTCGAGAAAACGACTGAAACGTCCACATTAAACCCGACTGTGGCGTATTCTAGTCGTGTTCCGTCCGGGTAGAGAGTAGGAAATCGTCCGAAACGGACAATTCGTCTGAAACGTCCACATTACCGCCGATATACTTCCGACCGATCCGACCCTTTCAGGAATCGTCCGGGTGATTCCCTCGCAGAACTGGTGCCGGGTTCGCACGGCGCGCTATCGTAACTCTGTTGTTCCTGTCCGGAGGCGGTCGCTCTCACACGTTCGGATTGAATCGTTATGGAGCAGAAACTGCCGGAAGCCGACGGGTTGGGCGAGCGGAAGTACGTGAGCACTGCACAGGTGGCCAAGGCACTCGGGGTGAGCGTGACCACCGTCAAACGGTGGGTGGACGACAGCGTGCTGCCGGCCCACCGCACGCCCGGCGGGCACCGCAAGCTGCTCATGGCCGACGTGCTCCGGCTCGCCCGCGCCGGCAACATGCCGCAGGCAGACCTGGCCAAGCTGATGCCGAAGGCGACCGCCGCGAACGCCGACCCGACCGACACCCGACGGCAGTTCCTCGCCGCCGTTCAGGACGACGACGCCGACCTGGTGCGGGCGCTCATTCTGGGAGCGTACCAGGGCGGCATGAGCATCGAGACGATTGCCGACCGGGTGATCTCGCCGGCCATGATGCACGTCGGGCACGAGTGGGAGGTGGGGCGGTTGACGGTGGCGAAGGAGCACCGCATCACGCAGGCGGTGACGGCCGTCATGTACGAGTTGCGGGCGCACCTGCAGGCGAACGCCGAGGCGGATCGGCCGGTGGCCGTCGGCGGGGCACCCGAGCACGACCACGCGGGTCTGCCCAGTCTGATCGCCAAGTTGTCGCTGCTGGATGCCGGGTGGGACGCTATCAACTTGGGCCCGCACACGCCCGCGTTCGCCTTCCGCACGGCCATCGACGACCTGCGGCCGGTGCTGGTGTGGGTGTCCGTCACCCACCTAGACGACGCCGAGCGGTTCGTGGCCGAGTTCAACGACCTGTCGGACTACGCGGAACAAAAGCAGGTGGCGGTGGCGGTCGGCGGGCGGGGGCTGACGCAGGGCATCCGCGAGCGGCTGCGGTACACCACCTACGGCGACGGGTTCACCCAACTGCTGGCGTTCGCCAAAACACTCCACCGCCGCCGCCCGCAACCGAAGCGCGGCCGGCCGCCACAGAATGGTGAACCGGCGGCGTGAGCCGCCTGGGTGTGGTGGAT
>JANNQE010000084.1:0-18384 GCA_031441625.1 Planctomycetia bacterium | reverse complement strand
TCCTCAGCAAAGTTTGGGTGCAAGCGTATGCAGCGTACCTCCACGCTCAGCCACTCCCGAAAGAGGTGAGTTACCGACCGCGAGAAACCAAAACACCTGCAATTGCAGCGTAAACTCGGGGATCGGGGCAACGGCACCCTTGCCAGCGCTCAGGAAAAGAAGAAGGACGAGAAGTTTCTCGATCCCATCAATGTCGAGGTGCCGCACATCTCGACCGACAAGACCGTGAAGCTCGATTACGACATTGTGTACGTCCGTGCTCCACGTCTCGGCGACAAAGTTCACAAGCGGTTCTTCACGGACTTCTCGTCGCCCGTGACGATGGAACCCGGCGCGGACCTGATGCTGCTCCACCCCGACGGCAAGGAAGAACTGCTCGTCAAGGGCGGCGACGGCTCCGTGACCGATCCGTTCGTCTCGTTCGATGGCGAGTGGGTGTATTATGTGATGCTTCACAATATGGTGAAGGCCAGTCAGTGGAACCCGCCCAAACGAGGGGCCGACATATACAAGATTAACGTGAAGTCGAAGAAGATCGTGAAGCTCACCAATCAGCGGTTCAGTCCCAATACCGGGGCCGCGAACTGGAGTAAAGATTATCGCACTTCAGAGCAGGGCACGTCGCACTTCGAATATGGCGTCTATAACATGGGGCCGTGCCCGCTGCCGGGTGGTCGTATCGTGTTCACGAGCAATCGCGACGGCTTCCGCCCGGCGAAGGGCTACCCGGCCGTGTGTCTGCAACTATTCACGATGGACGACCGCGACACCGACATCGGCGACGACGAGCTGCCGACCAACCTGGAGAAGATCGGGCACCTGAACCTCGCCGGGGCGTTGCACCCGGTCGTGCTTCGCGACGGCCGCATCATGTACAGTTCGCTCGAATCGCAGGGTGCCCGCAGCGACATCCTCTGGGGCATCTGGACGATCAACCCCGACGGCACGAACTGGAACCCGCTGGTGAGCGCGTTCGACCCGGGCGGCGCCCCGAACGGCTTCCATTTCCAGACGCAACTCAGCAACGGCGAGATTGTGTTCGAGGAGTATTACAACCAAAACAACAGCGGGTTCGGCTCGCTGATGAAGATGCCACCCAGCCCGCCCGAGGGATACGCCGGGTTCGGTCCCGCGAACATGAGTGACCCGCGGAACAAGCCCTGGCGCTTCGGCCGCGGCGACAACGGCCAGCCGCGGTGGTATCGGATGCCGTTCATGCCGACGGACAGCACCTCGCTGACGCCGTTCGCGCTCGGCGGCGAAGGGCCTGCCGACCCCAGTATTCGCGGCGACAAGAAATCGCCAGCCGTCGGCAAGTTCACACACCCGAGTGGCGCCCCGGATAATCACCTGCTGACGTGCTATTCCACTGGTCCCGCGAACCACCAGTATACATATCTGCCACAGATCGACTCCGGGTTGTATCTCATGGTGAAGGGCGAGAGCGTCAATGAGCCTGCCCAGATGCGGCTTATCAAGAATGATCCTGAATATAACGAGTGCTGGCCGCGAGCCGTGGTTCCATACGATCGAATCTATGGTATGAAGAAGCCGAAGAACCTCGCTCATATTCCGAACGACGGCAAGTTCTCGAAGCATCTTCCCGAGGGCACGCCGTTCGCGCTCGTCGGCACATCCAGCTTCTACAAACGCGAGAGCTACCCCAACGGTGGCGTGCCCGAGAAGGGCGTCACGGCCGGGTTCGTCGGCAAGAACAACGACCCGTGGAAGGGACTCGATCACTTCACCAGTCACGGCAACGGGCCGCCGCTGAACTGGCACAATCAAGGGGCCGACGCCGGGCTTTACACGAACGAGCAGATTCACGCTGTCCGCGTTGTCGCGATGGAACCGACCACTGATCGACGCGGAGCCGACAGCGGGCGACGATACTACAACCACGCCGGCGAACGCCTCCGCGTGCTGGGTGAGGTTCCGCTCCGCAAGTTCGACGGCGACAAGCAACCGCTCGACCCGGACAAGAACCCGGACACGAGCTTCCTCGCGAAAATCCCGGCCGACGTCGGCTTCACGTTCCAGACGCTCGACAAGAAGGGCATGGTGCTGAACTCGGCCCAGACGTGGCACCAACTGCGACCCGGCGAAATCCGCAACGACTGCGGCGGCTGCCACGCTCACAGCCAGAAACCCACGGAATTCAAGAGCACGGTCGCGGGCAAGCCCGATTACAAGGTGTGGGACTTGGTCAACACCACACCCGTGCTCACGGCGAAAGCAAGGGGCGAGAGACCGGAACTGCCCGACGTGTGGGGGCACCTGCCGGACAAGCGGCTTGCACCACAATGGGACGTGAAGGACGAGACTGGGCTGCGGTTCGCGAAGGGTGGCCCGCTGAATGTCGAATACTGGCGCGACATCAAACCGATTCTCGTGAAGAGCTGCGTGGCGTGCCACACATCGAAGGACAGCAAGGAACCGATGGGTAAGCTCGATCTCGACGCCGACGATGAACTCGTTCAGCGAGAGAACATCGGGAAGTTCCCCGGCACGTATTACCGGCTCGCGCTGGATGCACGCGGCAAGTTCGGGCACAAGCCCGCCGGCTGGGATTCGTGGGGTTCGCAGAACGCCTCGCGATACGTTCGCAAGTTCCAGTCGCGGCGCAGCCTGCTCGTGTGGAAGATTTACGGCGAACGGCTGGACGGCTTCAGCAACGACGATCACCCGTCGGAGAAGGAACCCGGCAGCGGCAAGCTCTTCCACAAGGGCGAAGAGATCGACTTGCAGAAGAACAAGTCGCGTGCCGACCTCGATTACCTCGGAGCCGCCATGCCCGCTTCCGGCGGCAAGCCAATCAGCGACGAAGACCGCCGCACCATCGTTCGGTGGATCGACCTGGGTTGCCCCATCGACCTCGACTTCGACCCCAAGAATCCCGACAAGCCCGGCCGCGGCTGGATGCTCGACGATCAGCGGCCGACGCTGACGATGCCGCTGCCAGCACCGGGGGCGAACGCTGAGTTCTCGCGCGTGCTGATCGGCATGCACGATTACGGCAGCGGGTTGAACGCCGAGAGTTTCCGCGTGACGGCCGACTTCGAGATTGATGGCGTCGCGGCCGGCGAGAACCTGGCGTCGAAGTTCAAACCGACGACACAAGGAGTGTGGGAATGGAAACTCTCGAAGCCGCTCACGGAATTGAAGAGCGGCAAACTGCTGGTGAGCGTGCGCGACAAACAAGGGAACGAGTCGAAGATCGAACGCGCGTTACGCCTTGGGAAGTGAGTGCGAAGCCGCAAGCGGCTGACGGAAAAATCCGAACGCCCTGTCCGCAAGGTCGGGGCGTTCTGGTTTTGACGCCTGGGGAGGCTTCGTCGTCGCCGTTTTCACGGAGTCGTCCGAAGTCGCGGCTGCACGGGCTGGGTAACCTGGGAAAGGTTTCGGGACCACCGCCCAGCCGTTATGATTCCGCCCCGTTTCCGCAATAAGTTCCGGCGACAGGTTGTCGCCTTTTGGCGTTATGGTCTCCGCAGCGAACCGATCCAGGCCAGCCAGCTCGATGCACTTTGATTCGCTCAGGAGCCAGCACAATGTCGAGTCGTCTCCGCTTGGAGAGGTTCAGCCCCAGTGTCGAGTCGCTTGAAGACCGCAGTGTTCCGACCACCTACACCGTGAACAGCTTCGCCGACGACGGCACCGGGTCCGCCGACCAGGGCGACCTGCGATACATCCTCAACCGTGCCAACTCGCAGAACCACGGCACGGTCGCGAACCCGGACGTCATCAATTTCAGTGGCGTGACCATCAGCCCAGGGAACAACACGATCTTCGTCGGCAGCGGCACGGCGGGCGCGATTCCACTGCCGGCCATCACCGACAAGATGATTATCGACGCGACCACCGCGATTGGGTTCGACAACCTGAACGGCGTCATGCTCACGATCGACGGCAGCCAACTCAGTTAACGGGGCGAACGGACTGCTTCTGCTGGGTGGAAGTTCGAAGGTGCAGGGGCTGGGCATTCAGAACTTCCCCGGCAACGGCATCCTCGTGAACTCGTCGAACAACTTGATCGGTGGCGACCGCGTCGGCGTCGATGCTACCGGCAACCCGAACGTACACAACCGGCCGATCACGTCGCGTCCGGTTGTGCTGGGCTTACCTTCCACCGTGACCGAGATCGGTGTTTAACCACTGCGGAACGAACCGTGGTCTCGTACCGGTATCCGTAGCTGTCCGGTGAATTCACGCCTTGCGTGCTCGAGTAATCTGTGAGTTTTCCCCAAGGGAAAACTCCGTCATGTCAGCACATCGTCCCGAGAAGGTTCGGGCCTTGCGGGCCACCATCGGCGCCTGGAGTCGGTCGGGCCAGACGGTCAATGCGTTCTGTCGCGCCCGTCAGCTCACCCGGTCGAACTTCGACCGCTGGCGGCGGATCCTGGCTGCCGAGGCGCGCCGGTCGGATCCCTCCCCGTCGCCGACGTTCGTGCCCGTTCGCGTCGTCGCCGAGCCGATGGCCGAGGACGTGTGCGTGTCGTTGCGGCACCGACCCGCCCGGTGCTACTTGCCGGCCAAGGCTCGGTCGATGGCCTTGTATGCCTGCTCCCGCTCCTCGGGCGGGAATTCGTGCCCGGTCTTCGGGTGGACCGCCGCCAGATTCCCTTTCCCACTCAGCAGCTCGTACACCGGGCCGGCCGCCGCCACGCAGTCCTTCACGCCGTCCAGGTCGAAGTTCCCGTCCCCAGTCGGGGCGTTCACGAACACCGCCCGCGGCGCGATCGCCGCCAAGACCTCGGGGAAGTCGAACGGCATCCGCTTCGGCTCGCTCCCGTACGCCGACGCGATCCGTGGCATGTACGCCTCGCGGTTGGCCCAGATCTTCAGGTCCCCGTCCATGTACTTCGGGAACGCGGTGAACCCGCACGACGTGACGGCCACCTTCAGTCGCGGGTCGAACGCGGCCACGAACAGGGCGTTGTGCCCGCCGAGCGAGTGCCCGATCACCCCGAGGCGCTCCCCGTCCACCTCGGGAAGCGCCTCGAGCACGTCGACCGCCCGCATGTGGTTCCACACCCCCTTCATGGTGACGCTCTGGTACCCGAGCGCGTAGGCGTCCGGGGCGTACCCGCCGAACCCCGGGTAGTCGGGCACGAGACAGACGTACCCGCGGTCGGCCAACTCCCGCGCGTAGTGCAGGTTCTTGCTCCCGGTCAGCCCGGCCGGCTCGTCCTTCCCGGCGGCGATCGTCTGGTGCAGGCAGAGCACCGCCGCCGCCTTCCCCTTCTGACCCTTGGGGACGAGCAGGTAGGCGGTCACCCGCTCGCCCTTCTCGGCGGCGAAGGTGACCTTCTTGCGGACGTGCCCGCCGGCGTCCTTCTCCTCCTCCACCTTCAGGTCCGGCGGCACCTTGCGGGATGCGTCCGGGAGCGGCCCCATGACGGCCTCCATGCCGGCCAGGATGTGCGCCCGCCGCTTGCCCCAGTCGGCCGGTGTCTTGACCGGGTGCCGCTCCCCGGCGCCGTCCGCATAGACGAGGAGGTGGCCCTTGTCCGGGTAGGACGGCGGGTCCGCCCGGAGGCCGAAGCAAGGCACGAGGGCGGCAGCGAGTACAGGGAGGGTCATCCGGCGGGTCGGGATCGTCATGGTCTTGGTCCTCCAAGGTGCCGGCGGAAGGTATGCTGCCGCGAGGCCGGAGTGTAACGACTCGTCAGGCAGGCGACAAGCGGCGGGCTTGGCGCCGGAGCCCATTGCGCCTCTCGTGTGGCGCTGGGATTTCAGGCTCGTGGCGGGTGTCGGCTGTCGTACCGGTCTTCAACCGTCAAGCGATTCCGGGGAATGTGCATCCCGCGTTCGCCGGCCGTCTCTGCTGTCTTGGCAGAACCGGTGGCCGGGAGCGAGTGGCACCCTCCTTCGGTCACACCTTCTCGACCGCCGTTCGCGACAGTGAAAACAGACATCAGCCCCTGATTCACGATCCGGGTGATGGTGTCTATTCTGTCCTCGGCAGGATTCCCGACCCCGCCGAGGACCGGCTGTGATCCGCACCTCCCTACCGGACGACGACCTGCAACGCCTGGAAGACGCCTTCCGCGAGACCCCCGACGCCCAGTTGCGGCACCGGGTCCAGATCGTCCTGATGGCCCACCGTGGCCGCCGCCACCCGGACATCGCGGCCGACACCGGCACCTCCCCGCGGTCCGTCCAGCGGTGGCTCAACGCCTACCTCGACCGCGGGCTCGACGGGCTCCGCCCCCGGAAGGCACCCGGGGCCAAGCCCAAGCTCACCCCCGACCTGGCCCCGGTCCTCCGGCAGTGGGTCATCGACGGGCCGGCCAAGCACGGGCTCGACCGGGCCAACTGGACGTACCCCGAGTTGGCCGACCACCTGCTCAAGACCCGGGGCGTCCGGGTCCGGAAGTCCGCCCTCCAGGCGTTCGGGGCGAAGCACGGCATCCGCCCGTACCGCCCGACGTACCGGTTCCTCCGCGGCGACCCGGTCAAGCAGGCGACGACCCGGCAGGAGATCGCCGGCCTCAAAAAGGGGCGGCGGCCGGCGACCTCGTCCTGCTGAGCCAAGACGAGGCCCGCTTCCCAATGGTCCCGACCCTCACCGCGACCCTCGGGGTAAAAGGCCACCGCCCGGTCGTGGGGACGTGGGACTGCAAGCACCTGCTGTACGTCTTCGCCGTCGTCAACCTGGCGACCGCCGCCGTCCACGCGAACCTGATGGACAGCCCGAAGGACGCCAAGAAGAAGACGGGCAAGAGCAAGACTCGGCGGATGCAGGAGGCGTTCGCGGTCCACCTCCGGCACGTCGGCCGGATGTACCCGGCCGGGGAGAATCCGCGGGTCGTGATCCTGATCGACAACGCCCCGTGGCACCGGGGGAAGCCGATCGACGAGGCCCTCGGGGACAACCCGCACCTGGAGTTCAAGCGGCTCCCCAGCTACAGCCCGCAACTCAACCCGATCGAGCGGTTCTGGAAGATCCTCCGCCGGCGGGCGACCCACAACCGCCTGTTCGACACCCTCGCCGACCTCCGGCGGTCGGTCCGGGGCAGCCTGAGCTACTACCAGACCATGCGGGACCGCGTCCGAACCCTGCTCGACCGCCGGTCGCAGAAACGGACGCTTTCAACCGGATCGTGAATGAGGAGTGAGTCGCTCGATCCTGGTCAATCCGCGTCGTCGGGTATGCTCGGATGGTCTGGAACAGTGTCCGGCGCCCAGCGAAACCCCCTGCCACATCACGGCAGCAAATGACCAGAGCCAGCCACCGAGCGGCCGCCCCCCAAGAGACACCCCCCGTGGGCACGACGAGCATCGCGTCCTCCCTTCGGGAACCGGTCCTTCGACCAGCGGATAGTTTATACGTGTGGGCTACGCGCCGGAGTGGGCAAGACGCCGGGTCCGTCCGCCAACAGAAGCAGCACCAGGAGCGGTACGAACGCCCATGACGTGGAACGACTGGTACGACGCGCTGGCGAAGCCCTCGTGGACGCCGTCCCCCTCGACGATCAGCCTGATCTGGACGCTCCTCTACCCGGTGATCCTCGTCAGCTTCGGGTTCGTCTTCGTCCAGGCGTTCCGCCGAAAAGTGCCGGGACGGGTGGCCCTACCGTTCGCCGTCAATCTGGTCGCCAACGTCCTGTTCATGCCGATCTTCGCCGGGCTGCGGAACCTGCCGTTGGCGGCGGTGGATATTCTGGTCGTGTGGGCCACGATCATCTGGATGGTGGCGGCCGTCTGGCGGCGCTCCCGCTGGGTCGCCGTCGCCCAGGGTCCCTATTTCGTGTGGGTGTCGCTGGCGACCGTGTTGCAAATGTCTATCACGGCGCTGAACTGGTAGCGACCGTCTCGGTCGTGCTGGCGATGGCCCTCTGGATGGCTGCCTTCATTCCCATCGGTCGGACCGAGAAGACCTCCAGCGCCTTCTCGTCGCGGACCACCGTGGGGTTCTTCAGCCCCTCGATCAAGTGCCGACCGACCGCGTAGGTGGCGGGCGTGACGAGCGCCAGCCAGAGGCCGGAGAGGTACGGCGTCAGGACCGGCACGAAGATCAACCAGCGCCGCAACCCCTTCTGCCGGGCGTACTCCCGGATCAGGTCGGCGTAGGTCACGACCTCCGGGCCGCCGATCTCGAACGTGCGGCCCTCGCCCGCAGGCAACTCCCTCGCCGCCAGCAAGTAGGCCAGCACGTCGTCCACGGCGACGGGCTGGGTGGCGGTGGTGAGCCAGCGGCGGCAGATCATGGCCGGCAGGCGGTCGGTCAAGGACTTCATCAACTGGTAGGACGTGCTGCCCGCCCCGACGACCATCCCGGCCCGGAACTCGACGGTTTCGACGCCCGACGCCCGCAGGATTTCGCCGACCTCGTGACGACTCCGCAGGTGCGGGGAGAGGTTCGGGTCGGCGTCGTCGCCCAGGCCACCCAGGTAGATGATCCGCCGCACCCCGGCTTTCGTTGCGGCCTGGGCGAAATTGGTCGCCGCTTGTCGGTCCTCTTTCTCGAAGTCCTTCGAGCCGGACATCAGGTGGACGAGGTAGTAGGCGGTACGGACGCCGTTCAGCGCCTCGTCCAGCGACGGGGCGTCGAGAACGTCGCCCCGGATGACCTTGGTGGACGTGCCGACGAGCGGACACAGCTTGTCCGGGTTCCGGGCCAGCCGGTGAAACGAGTGCGAGCCGCCGATTCGGGCAGAATGACGGCGGGGTCACTTCGCCCGGATCGACATGGACTACTTGGAGGTTGCGAAATAGCCAGCCCGTATCGCCCGACCGCCGTTTCCGGCAGGCGGGAGCCGGTCGGTTGGGGAGTCTCCCTTGGCCAACTCGAAGGCGAAGCCGATGGGTGACCGGCCCGGACGCTCGATGGTCTGACTCTTCCCGTTGGCGTCTCCCCAGCGGCCCCACGCCTCTCCGGGGGCGACGATGTCGAAGCGGACGAAGGCTCCCTTCTCGCGGTCGTACTCCAGCACGCCGTGGATCGGCGTTTCGTACCCGAAGCCCAGAGGGCCGTTCGGCGAAGTGGCCTTGGCGTCGTCGTAGTCGCTGCCGTGGTGGACGAATCCGACCAGCGAGAGCCGGACCCGTTGTGCGGTCACGTCATCGACCACCAGCGTGAGCTTGGCAGCCTTGATGTCTTTCTTCGCCACGATCCCGTCCTCGCTCGTCAGGGCGCGGACGGGTGACAGGTGGAAACGAGCCATGCGTTCACTGATCGCCGAGGCCACCGGCAGTCTGTCCCCCTGGACCGCCTTGGCCGGAACCAGGGATTGCCATTCCTCCTTCGTCAACCACATGTACTCGGTGTTCGGCTCGAACAGGAACTGGTGGCCGCGTAGGGCCGGCTCCTTGCCGCGCAGCTGAGGGAAGTCGTCGCCCCGGATGGGCCGCAAGTTCTCCTTCTCGTCACGGCCCAGGAACCGGCCATGCACCCGGAGAACCAGGCCACCTTCCGGGGGAGCGGTGATCGTCGCTTCCGAGGGCTTGAGGTCGGGAACCTTGACGGCGTCCGGTTCACGTTCGTGCTTCGGCAGCTGACCGAACGCCTCCAGCACCTTGGCGGAAGGCTCATGGCCCAACCACTTGCCGCCGGGCGACACGCAACTCATGTACCCGCTGGAGGTGACCCAGTGCTTGTCGATGCCGGCCCCACGCAAGAACTCCCCCTCCGGTCCTTTGGCACGGCTGACCTCGGTCGGCACGGCGACGGCGACGAAGTTTTGCTTGACGAGCTTGATGCGCTCGTCGGTCCATTGAGAGGGCGCACGGCCCCCGCGACCCGCCGTTCAGCAGCCCGCCGCCGGCGCACCGCCGCTCCCCGCCCAGATGAACAGCGGCTTCCCCTCCTTCGCGGCCTTCTGCCGTCCTTCCCAGACGCTGGGATGCCAGTCGAGCTCCATCCAGCGCGATTCGCCCGCACGGGGCTGGATCAGCTTGTGCAGCTTGTCGAACTGGTCGGCGGGCAGCGGCTTGGGTTCGTCGGCCCGAATCGGGCTGGCCCAGACCACCGCCGATACGGCCACGGCGGCGAGCAATCGGCACTTCATCATCGCGGTTCTCCCCGTTGGGCGGGCGAATACACTTCCTTCACTCATTCTATCGATACACCCGCACGACGCCGTTGTCGTTGCTGTCGCCGGCGACGTGGCAGAAGTAGGCGTTCAACTCCCGGTCGTAACACGTGCTTGGGACCGTCGGCCGGGAACGGGTCGGCCCACGAACTCTACCGGAGCGTCTTCGAGCGGATCACCGCCCTGCCGGACGTCACCGAGATTTTCCCCCCCGCGGGGCCGGGTTGCTCTGCGGCAAGGCCATCGGCTCACGCCGCTCCTCGACCCTCGGCTTCGAGCGGCTGTACAACGGCGCTCTCCAGAAGAAGCCGGAGGAGCAGTGGGTCCACGACCTCCTCAAAGAGATGCCGCTCTCGCCGCCGTACTTCGAGCGGATGAAGAAGGTGAACAAGGACGGCCGGCCCGGCCATCGTCGGGCCGGACCATCCGGGCCTGAAACGCTGGAAGGCGAAGGAAGTTTACGAGCAAGTCTGCGACAAGTGCCTGATCCTCGACACCCGCCACAAGGGGGCGTTCACCGCCCCATCGTTCGTCAGCCGGGCCTCGGCGTCCTGCTTCACCGCCAGCCCGAAGTCCATCAGGTGAACCCGGTCTTGCTGGTCTAGCATCACGTTGTCCGGCTTCACGTCGCGGTGAACGACCCCCTGCTCGTGGGCGTAGGCGAGCGCCTCGGCTAACTCCCGCACCAGCCGGGCGGCACGCTCGAAGTCGAGCCCGCCGTCGCTCGCCTCGACGGCGTCGGCCAGCTTCTGCCCGCTGATGAACGCCGACGCGATGTAGTGCTGGCCGTGGTCGGTACCGGCGTCGAACACGGGCACGATGTGCGGGTGCCGCAGGTTGGCCGCCGCCTTCGCCTCGCGGAGGAAACGCTCCACCCGCTTGGGCGAGTCGAGCACCGCCGCGTGCGGCACCTTGAGAGCCACCTCGCGGTCGAGTTGCGGGTCGTAGGCCCGGTACACTGCCCCGAACGCCCCCTCGCCGAGTTTGCTCCGCACGACGAAGCGACCGACCTGCCTGGCCGGCGCGGCCTGCGTCACGGTGGCGGCCGTCGGTCGGGCCGTCTCACCTGCTGAGTCCACCGTGGACGGGCGGGCGACGGTGGTCGTGCTGCTCGAAGGGACGTTGATCGGCTGGCCGCACCCCGGACACTTCACCCGCTTGCCGGCAACGGAATCTGGGGCGAGGCTGGCGCGGGCGCACGCCGGGTTCAGGCAACGGAGGGACACGGGCATGAGCGAACCCCTGACGACGAGACGAGTGAGAGCGCGAGCCAGCGGAGAAGGAGACAATCTAACGACGACCCTGCCGGGCAACCACCCCGGCCCGTCACTTCACCCGCTCTTCCCACGAAGGATGAGTTCGCTCCGGAAGCGGTAGGTCGAGTACGCGGTCAGGTGGAGTTGCAGCCGGTGCCCAGGCGACCGGCCCCGATTGGGAAGGGCAGTCGGGCGGCGAACACCCCACCGACGAACGCGGCCCCGGCCAGCGCGAACCGCTGCCGCGGGCGTCACCGGTGGTGCTCATGTCCGGCCCCGTACAGTCGAGGTGCGCTGCTCCTGCCGGCTGCTGCTGAATCGCCGTGCCGCGGATGGTGACGGTGAAAACACTTCAACGGGACACGCGGTCGGTCGAGATTTTGGTTCGGCAACTGGTGCGGGCGGTCCGGTTGGTGGGCGGCGAGTACCAGCACCGCGGGCAGTGGCGGTGGCGGGCCGGTCGTCGGCACGGCCGCCTTGACCTGTGCGGGCGAGTGCCGGTGAAGCTCAAACCACCCGTCCGGTCGTCCGGGTTCAGACCGCCCAGCCCGTTCATCCCGGAGATCGCCGTGACGCCAATTCCTCCCAGTCTGAATCCCATAACGGCCGACCTGGGCCAGCGGTTGCTCGACTTGAACGACCGCGCGAACCGCGGCGACCGCTCGGCCCTGGCCGAACTGGAAGAACTTCTCGACCGCCATCCGGCGGTGTGGCAGACGGCCGCCCAGCTGGCCGCCGACACGGCCGCTGGTTGGGCCCGGCTGCTCGGCGACCGTGGGGCGGTGAGCGAGTCGTGCATGCGGCGGAAGTTGGCCGCCTGGAAGGCCGGGCTGGCCGGGCCAGACCCGGCCCCACTGGTGACGGCGGCGGTGGACGCGGCCGGAGCGGTGTGGCTGGCCCAGCGGTACGCCGAGCGGGAGGCGTTTCGCGCCGGCGACAAGAAGCGGGCCGCGGCAGTGCGGCAGTTGGCGGCGACCAACCGGCAAGTGCAGGACGCACTCAAGCTGGTGCTGGTGGCGCGGGCAGCTGCCGACGCGGCCGCCAACCGAGCCGCGGACGACAACAACGTGGGCAACGGCCCGCGGCTGTTCGACGGGGCGGCCGGGTGACGGGCGGGCGTGTTCAGACGGGCGGTTACGGGGAGCAACTACGACCAGGCCTTCATGAACGCGGCGAGGTGGTGGAACTCCGCCAGTTCGTCCGGCCGAATTGCCCTGGTGCGACTTCGTCACATTTTCCGGTGGACGCCGGCCGCACTCTCGCAGGTAGAGTGGTACCCACCCGTGAGGACATCCCGTGGCCGACTCGTCCGACGACCGCGACCCGCTCGACCGCCTCGCCGAGGAGTTCGTCGCCCGCTTCCGGGCCGGCGAGCGGCCGTCCCTCACCGAGTACGCCGCCCGCCTGCCGGACCGCGCGGACGAGGTGCGGGAGCTGTTCCCGGCGCTCGTCGAACTCGAGCAACTGAAGCCGAACACGTCCGACCGCACTGGCGACTACGCCCCGGCGGTCGGCCCGTCCGACCCGACGCAGGTGGGCGAGTTCCGCATCCTGCGGCGGGTGGGCGTGGGCGGCATGGGGGCGGTGTACGAGGCGATCCAGGAGTCGCTCGGCCGGCATGTCGCGCTCAAGTTGCTCCCGCTCGACGCCGTCGCCGACCCGAAACGGCTGGAGCGCTTCCGCCGCGAGGCCAAGGCCGCCGCCCGCCTGCACCACACGAACATCGTGCCGGTGTACGGCACCGGCGAGGCCGACGGCCGGCACTACTACGCCATGCAGTTCATCGCCGGGCACCCGCTCGACGCGGTCATCGACGAGGTGAAGCGGCTGAAGGACCAGTCGGCTGCACGCCCCCCGCAGGCCGTGTCCGTGGTGGCCGCCGCGCTCGTCACCGGCACGTTCCCGAAACACCCCTCTCCCGTTGAGGGAGAGGGTGGCGGCGGTTCGCCGCCGGGTGAGGGGTTCAATCCCGACGCCACCCTACCGGCCGCGAACACGCCGGCCTCGGCCGAACCGTCTGCCGTGTCTTCCCCGTCACTGTCCGACGGCGGGCGGGCGTACTGGTCCACCGTCGCCCGCCTGGGGGCGCAGGCGGCGGACGCCCTCGCCTACGCCCACGGGCAGGGGGTGCTGCACCGCGACATCAAGCCGGCCAACCTGTTGCTCGACCTGCGTGGCACGCTGTGGGTGGCCGACTTCGGGCTGGCCAAGAGTACCGACGCCGACGACCTGACGCACACCGGGGACGTGATCGGCACCCTGCGTTACATGGCCCCGGAGCGGTTCGAGGGGCAGGGCGACCAGCGGGCGGACATCTACGCCCTCGGCCTGACGCTGTACGAACTGCTCGCCCTCCAGCCGGCCTTCCAGGCGACCAGCCGGGCGAAGCTGGTGGAACTGGCCATCGCCGCCAACCCGCCGAAGCCGCGGAGCGTCAACCCGGCCATCCCCAAGGACCTGGAAACGATTGTGCTGAAGGCAATCCAGCGCGACCCGGCGATGCGATATCAGACGGCCGGCGAACTGGCCGACGACCTGCGGCGGTACCTGGAGGACCGCCCGATCAACGCCCGGCGGGCGAGTTCGGCCGAGCAGGCGTACCGCTGGTGCCGACGAAACCCGGCCGTCGCCGGGTTGCTGACGGCGGTGCTGTTAGTTTTCGCGATTGGGGCTGGGGTGAGCGCGTACTTCGCGGTGCAAGCCGAGCGAAAGGAACAAGATGCACGTGCCGAAGCCAAGCGGGCCGACGACGAGCGGGTCCGAGCGAACGAGGAAGCGGCCAAGGTCAAGACGGGGCAGGAGGTGTTGCAGGCCAATCAGTACCTGTGGGACATGCAGATGGTCCCCCTCGTGTTCGAGTCGGGCACCGTGGCCGGGGTGAACCGCCTTCTCGACCGCCACCTCCCGGCACCCGGCACGGCCGACCGCCGGAGCTTCGAGTGGTACTTCTGGGACCGCCGACTGAACGCCCAGGTTCTCACGGAGCGACTCCCGGACGCCTACGACGATTCCCGGAGTAGCTGGGGCGTGAGCGAAGACGGCACCCGGCTCGCCCGGTTGACGCCGCCCTGGAATCAAGATGATCCCGGCAGGCCGAAAGGGATCCCCCCGCAGGATTCCCCGGTCTTGACCGTGTGGGACACGACCACCCGGCGGAAGTTGCTCACCCACCGGTTGCCCATCAATCTGCCGGCCGACCAGGGCACCATGCAGGCAGTCGGTCTCGGACCGCGCTTGAGCCCGGACGGACGTCGGGTCGAGGTGGAATGGAGCTACAGCGTCCGGAACCCCGCGAAACCGGGTGAGCGTTTCGGACCGAGACCCATCAGCCTCGGGAAAAGCGTTCGTCAGATTATCGACGTGGCGTCCGGTCGGGCGCTGTTGGAACTGCCCCGGAGCGGCCTTGAGGGATGGGACTTCAGCCGGGACGGACGGTACTTCGCTACGGTGTCATTCGCGCCCAAAGGCCGCTCGAGCAAAGGGATTGAAGTCTGGAGTTTGGACACCGGCAAGTCGATCACCGGGCCGCAGGCCTCGTTCCCGTACTCGGACATCGCGTTCGGTCCTTTGGCGGAGGAGTACGTGACGTCCCATTCCGTGCCGCCGTCGGAGCCCACCGGTGGGCTCACTGCCGTGGTGGGCGGTCTCCCGCTCGTCCCCCAGGTGCGCATTTCCGTTCGGGAACTGGCCTCGGGCAAGGAAAAACGCGGCTGGCTCGTCCCCGCGGAGGCCGTGGGAAAATTGACGATCAGCCCGGACGGCACCCTCCTCGCCGCGACGGTCCAAGATTGGACGGTCACCGTTTGGGAGTTGGCAACCGGGAAGCAGGTCTCGGCCTTGAAGTCGAGCGAGCCTGTGAGTCGGCTCAAGTTCAGTCCGACAGGTAAGCGTCTTGAGGTGCGACAGGAGATCCCGAATCGACCCGGCTTTGGCATTACTCCCCATGTCACGACGTTAAACCCGCGGACGGGTGTGGCGGACCCGCCGGTGGAGGGGAGACCGAAGGCCGAATTCAACGTGGTGAGCGAGTTGATCCACAGCCCGGATGGGGAGCGAGTCGCGGCCTTCGACGACAACGTCCTCCGGGTGTGGAACGTCAAATCCGGCAAACTCTACATGACGTTTCGGGGGCCGATTCACCCGATCGTCGCGTGCGGCTTCTCGCCGGATTCGAAGCGGGTCTGGTCGGTCGAACGCGACGGCGTGTTCAAGGAGTGGGATCTCAACCCGCCTCGTCCGGCGGAAATCCCTTTCGAAGGCGGGAAAGAATATGGGGTGGCGGATTTCGCCCTCAGCGGCGACGGGTCGATTTTCGCACAACTCGTCGGCGCTTATGCGAAGGATACCAATTCGGCGGAGTTCGCCGTCCGGATGCGGGATTCATCCGGAAACAAATTGAAGCTGCTCACACCTGAACCTCGCAAGATCAGTCCGCAGGAGTTCACCTACGCATCCAAGGGCGGCGTCCTCCTGAGTCCCGATGGCAGGCGAGCGGTCCTCACCCGAGCCGAAGATCTTACTTATGCCGTCGGAGGAGTTGTACCGGGTGAACAGCAGAGACGGCAGTTGCCCCCACCCGACCTGACGGTGTGGGATAATGAGTCGGGGAAAACGCTTTTCCGTACTTCATTGACGGAGGCGGCGCTCATGCCGGCCGACGGAAACAACGGGCACATCTCGGCCATCTCCTCCGACGGCCGCGTCGTGGCCATCGCGACGCAACCGGCCCCGGAAGTCGGGCCGATCACCGTTCGGATGTTCGACGTGGAGACGCAGTCCGAGCGGCCGTCCCTCACGCTCGCCAGTGCGAATGGCCTGTACAACCTGACGATCAGCCCGGACGGCTCGCGACTCGCGGCGGTCGCCTACAACGATGATAAGATCGCCCGTCGCACCTCGACGAAACTCGTCGTCTGGGATTCCGCCGGCGGCGAACCCATCGCCGCGTCGGAGCTCGTCGTCATGAGCACTCCAATCCTGGGGCGTGGCGGAAACTGTCGGGCGAGGATCGCGTGGTTCGCAGACGGTTCGCGGTTCGTCGTTTCCCACGATTCCTTTTCCTTCTCAATGCTCGCCATCCACAGCGCCAGTACCGGCAAGTTGATTGCCCCGCTCGAATTGCCGAACAGCAGCCCGGGAACATTTCGGTTCGCCGCGTTGGCCATCGCATGCAGCCCGGACGGGAAGCGAGTCGCCGCGCTGGTGGCGACGGGTCTCAAGAGCCAAACGCCGGAGGTCAAAGTGTGGGATGCGGCATCAGGTAAGGAATTGCTAAACATCCAGAATCAGCTCCCTGGTGCACGGTCCGGTGGCGGTGGACCCGCAAACGGTTGCCTCCTGAGGTTTGACGGCAACGGACACCGCTTAAGGGCTTGCGAGTTCGGCGAAGTACCGAACTGGACAGAGGAGACCGGACTCGGCTACGCGCCCGCGTTTATCCTGACGACGTGGGACGCGACGCCGGTTCCGAATCGCCGCTCGCCGAATTCGCAATGACCGACTCCCCCGCCACCCCCGAGGATCGCCTCCGCGCCGGCGACCCGGCCGCGGCTGGGGAGCTGTTCACCGCCAACCGCCACCGGCTGAAGAAGATGGTTCGTCTCCGCCTCGACCGCCGTCTGCAAGGGCGACTCGATGCGTCGGATGTGCTTCAGGAAGCGTTCCTCGACGTGCAGCGGAAGGCGGGTGAGTTCCCCACCCGCAACATGCCGGCGTACCTGTGGCTGCGGCTGATCGTGGCCGAGCGGCTGGTCCAGTTGCACCGCCACCACCTCGGGGCACAGGCGCGGGACGCCGGACAGGAGGTGTCGCTGCACCGCGGGGGCGTGCCGCCGGCCACCACCTTCTCGCTCGCCAACCTGCTCCTCGGCCGGTTGACCAGCCCGAGCGAGGCGGCGGTGCGGGCCGAGCGGCAACAGCGGTTGCAAGAGTCGCTGAACGCCATGGACCCGCTCGACCGCGAGATCCTCGCGCTGCGGCACTTCGAGGAGTTGAGCAACAGCGAGGCGGCGGAGGTGCTCGGGCTGACGAAGACGGCCGCCAGCAACCGCTACGTGCGGGCGCTCAAGCGGCTGAAGGACGTGTTGACGCCGCCGGCCGCCGACCCGAGGGAGAACGGCTGAACGGCGTGGGCCGGTACAATCACTCGCATGTCCGACGTGACTCGCCTCCTCGACGCCGCCCAGGCCGGTGACCGCCGGGCCGCCGCCGAGTTGCTCCCGCTCGTGTACGACGAGTTGCGGAAGCTCGCCGCCGCGCGCATGACCGCCGAAGCCCCCGGCCACACCCTCCAGCCCACCGCCTTGGTCCACGAGGCGTACCTGCGGCTGATCGGCAACCAAGAGTTCGACGGCCGCGGGCACTTCTTCGCCGCAGCCGCCGAGGCGATGCGCCGCATCCTGGTCGATTCGGCCCGGCGCAAGCGGGCGGAGAAGCACGGCGGGAACCGCCACCGTGTCGAACTGGAGGCCGTTCCGGTCGCGGCCCTCGATTCGCGATACGACCTGATTGCCCTCGACGACGCCCTGACCCGGCTGGCGGCCGAAGAGCCGGTGGTCGCTGCGATGGTCAACTTGCGGTACTTCGCGGGGTTGACTATCGAGCGAGCGGCCGACGCCCTGGGGATCTCGGTGCGGACCGCGAACCGACACTGGGCTTACGCCAAAGCCTGGTTGTTTCAGCAGTTAGGACGACCCGAATGACCGGGCGAAAATAATCTCGGATTCGGTGGCACAGTCGGTGGCCGGATCTCGCATTGATGGCGGAACCCTGGGCCAGAGGAATCGATCATGCCCCCGTCCACGCCGAGCGTGAAAGCCGTTTTCGATCATGCCCTGGAGATCGAATCCCCGGCCGAACGGGAGGCGTATCTCGACGCCGCGTGTGCCAAAGCCCCGGACGTGCGGCATCAGGTGGAGGACCTTCTGCGGGCGTACGCCGAGGCGGGCAGTTTCCTCGAACCCCCGTCCCCCAACACGCCGGACGCCACCGCCGCGTTCGTGCCGGACGCCGGGACGGTCGATCTGCCGGGCGGTGACGCCGCCACCGGCACGTTCGACCCCGACCCCGCGACGGTCGCGATGACAGGCGAC
>JANNQE010000083.1:0-2752 GCA_031441625.1 Planctomycetia bacterium | reverse complement strand
CCCCTTCGGGGCTTGTGATGTTGGTGAATCTGTTCCAGGAGTTCCGCTCGCGGCGCTCGCTCCACCCCTGGCTATTCACGGTCGCCCCTTCGGGGCTGCACTCGGCCGCCCGTATCATTTCCTTCACGCATTCATTTGCCTCGGTCCTCACCATGCACCTCGAACCGTCCGCCGCGAATGCCGTCGAAGCATACCACCTGCTCGTCGGCGTGGTCACGCCACGCCCGATCGCGTGGGTGACGACCGTTTCACCCGCGGGTGTGGTCAACCTCGCCCCGTTCAGCTTCTTCAACGTGTTCGGGGCCAACCCGCCGGTGGTCGTCTTCTCCCCCACCAACAAGCGCGACGGGTCGAAGAAGGACACGCTGCACAACGTGATGGCGAACGGCGAGTTCGTGGTGAACGTGTCGGTGGCCGACCTGGCCGAGATGGTGAACCTTACCTCCCGCGAACTGCCGCCCGACCAGAGCGAGATCGAACTGGCGGCGTTGCACACTACCCCGAGCGTGAAGGTGAAGCCGCCGCGGGTGGCCGAAGCCCCCGCCGCGCTCGAGTGTCGCGTGCGGCAGATCATCCCGATGGGCGACGGACCGATTTCGGGCAATCTGGTGATCGGCGAGGTGGTGATGATTCACGTGAACGATGCCGTGCTCGACGCCCACGGCCGCCCCGACCCGCGGAAGCTCCGCACCGTCGCCCGCCTGGGCGGCGACTTCTGGTGCCACACGTCCGACCTGTTCGAGTTGAAGCGACCGTAAAGTCACACGGCATTTTGCCGCCGATGAACACAGATCAAGACACGATCCGAGCAGGAGGAGTAATGACCGCCACCGATCTACTCGCCATGCCCGATGACGGTATCGATCGATGGATCGTCGTTGGTGAGGTGGAAGTGATCGGACCGGCGATACGGGGCAAGCGGCACAGCCGAACGACAGCGTTGACGAGTTTTGCCCTCAGCGAGTGGCTTGAGTCACAACAAGCCCCACGCGGGGCACTCCACACGGGTAACGTTGGCGTTACGCTTCGCACCGCTCCGGAACTGTCCGTCGGCATCGACGTGGTTTACCTGAATGCGGAGCAGGCGGAGCGGAACGATGCCGTGGACGACGACGAGACGACACTCCTCATCGCCCCGATCACGCTCGCGGTGGAGGTATTGTCCCCGTCCGACACGATCGAGAACATCCACCGCAAACTCGACTGGTTCGAGGAGTGCGGCGTGCCCCTGGTGTGGGTGCTGAACCCGTACCAGCGGACGGTCGCCGTGTACCGGCCGAACGTGCCGCCTGAAACCTTCAACGAACTCCAGGACCTCGACGGCGGGGCAGAGTTGCCCGGCTTCCGGGTGCCGGTGGCGAGCCTGTTCGCCAGATGATCGAATTGAGAGGGCTGTCATCATCCACACGCCTGGCGAGTGGACTCCTTCCGGCTCACTTCCACCGCACGCGGAAACTGCTGTTGCCCATCACACGCACCTCCCGCTCGCACACCTGGTGAGCCTCCAGGCTATCGAGCAGGTCTTCCACGTCACTCAGCCGGTTCAGGGTGACGACCGACCAGCCGTCGTCGGCGAACACCGTGTCGGCGGCCACAAGGGTGTCGGCCGCCGTCGGCTTGACGGGGGCGAACGGGTAGACGGTGCCCGGCTTCGGCTGAGTCATGACCACACCGGCTGTCACGGCGACGGTCGCCGCGAGGAGAGCGAGGGGCAGCATGTCGGTCACTCCGTTCGGAGAGCGGGCAGGTGGGCTGCCACGTTCCTAGAACAGGAATCGTGCGTTGGGCGTCGGCGGTCCCTACAAACCGTCGGGAATCTCCGTCCGGATTTTGTCCGGGGTGAGACTCTTCCGAGGTGAACAGAAAACGCCGTGCCGACGCGACACAGGAGTGAGCGCGATTCTCCCGATTCTAGCGCGCACTGTCGGAAGTTCCGGACACTCTCGGGGAAACCGCAACAAACTGCCGAGGTTCGGGCCGCACAGCCCGCACGGTCGCAGCCAATTTAACATGATCGACACGCCTTCCGACCCGCCTGCCCTCGACCCGGCCCGCATCCTGTTCGAGGACCACCACCTGATTGTGGTGAACAAGCCGGCCCCGCTGCTCACGCAGGCGCCGCCGGTCGTGCCCAGCCTGGAAGCGGCAGTGAAGGAGTACGTCAAACGGAAATACCAGAAGCCGGCGGGGGTCTATCTCGGCGTGCCGCACCGGCTGGACCGGGCTGTCAGCGGGGTGGTCTGCTTCGCCCGCAACACGAAGGCGGCCCAGCGGGTCCACGCCCAGTTCGCGGAACACACGACGAAGAAGGTGTATTGGGCGGTGGTGGCCGGCGAGGTGACGCCCGACGCCGACGTGTGGTCCGACTGGCTGGTGAAGAAGGCGGACGTGGCCGAGACGGTGGTGGGGCGTGAGGGCGAACCGGGGGCGAAGCTGGCGATGCTCGGCTACCGCGTGCTGCGGCGGGTGGACGGGGCGACGGTGGTGGAGTTGTCGCCGCTGACGGGGCGGATGCACCAACTGCGGGTGCAGTGTGCCAGCCGCGGGCACCCAGTGGTCGGGGATGAGAAGTACGGTTCCCAACAGCCGTTCGGCTCGCCGGCGGAGTTGCCCCGCGAGCGGGTGATCGCCCTCCACGCCCGGCAACTGACGCTGACGCACCCGTTCACGAAGGAAGCGATGACGTGGGTGGCGGAGTTGCCGGCGTATTGGGGGGAGTTGTCTGGCGAGCCGGGAGCGTGAGCGACCGGAG
>JANNQE010000082.1:0-7316 GCA_031441625.1 Planctomycetia bacterium | reverse complement strand
AATAATATCACGCGATAAGCACGAGGGACTTCGCCGAGACCCGTGGGAGCGTTTGCCACCCGCTCCCCCGGGTCTCGGCTCGGACGAGCCGCCCGAGTGATTGGGCTATTCGATGGCCTGGTACTTGTCGACGTGTGGGAGTGGCGGACGGTGACGACGAGTCGCCCTGGGTGTGCCCCTACTTGCCTTCGGGTACGGCGATCTCCTGTTCCACCTTCTTCACGCCGGCGGTCGTCTGGGCGAGCATGACGGCCCGCTCCCGCTGGGCGAGCGAGTCCACTTTGCCGGTCAGCTTCACCGTCCCTTCTTCCGACGACGTGACCACCAGGTTGGCGTTCGGCAGGGCGGCGTCCGTCTTCAGCCGCACCCGCACCTTGTCTTCGACGCCGATCAACTCGCCGACGTGCATCGAGGCGAGCGGGCCGGCGACGGCGGCGCGGTCGGGCATCGCCCCGCCGATCTGCTCGCTTGCCGTGCGACCGACTTTCGTGAGCACTTCAGCGTCCGACGACTTGCTGAGCGCGAGCGACCCGCCGACGATCAGCACGAACACCGACACGACCAGGATTTTCTGCCACATGGTGTACGTCCCCCCGTGTCAACCGTAGCACGGGAAGTGTGTGGCGGCGCGAGACTTCAACCCGGTTCGGCCGTCGGCGGCGGGTGGGGAAAGGGCCGGCCGATACAATCGCTGCTATCCGATAATGTTGCCGCCCCGCTCCGCGGGCGGATTCCGACCGCCCGCGGAGCGGGGCGGCGACTTTCGAGATCCCACGTGCGCCTCGGCCTCCGCGTCCGGCTGCTCTTCCCGCTCGGGCTGCTGGTGGCGGCCGACGCCGCCGTCACCACCTGGGCCGCCGGCACCGCCGCCGCCGACGCCGAGGCGGCCATCACCCGCCGGCTCGATGCCGTCGCCGACGCCCTCTCGAACCCGCCCACCTTCCCGCCGTCGCCGGTCGTGCTGACCAAGATGAAGGGGCTGTCCGGGGCCGAATTCGTGTACACCCCGCCCCACGGCGAGCGGATCGGCACCTTCACCCCGCTGCCCGACTTGTCTGCCAACGCCACCGAAGCGGACGTGAACGGCGAGGCGTACCGCGTGCGGTGGCTGACCTTCCCGGAGAAGCACACGAACGCCGGCGGGGTGCTGGCGATTTGTTCACCGGAAACCCGCCGCCGCACGGCCGTGCGGGACGCCGTCATCCCCCCGCTACTGCTCGGCGTGGCGGTGGGTATTGCCGCGGTGGGGCTGCTGCTGATCGGCAACCGGGTGGCGTCGCGGGTGCAGCGGGTGCGGGAGCGGACGACCGCGATTGCCGGCGGGGACTTCCGCACCGAGCCGGTGTTGCCCGGACCCGACGACGAGGTGAGCGACCTGGCGAACGCCGTGAACCACCTGGCCGAACGGCTGGGCGAGTACGAGCGACAGCTTCAACAGACGGAACGCCTGCGGGTGCTCGGGCAGTTCAGCGGCGGGCTGGCGCACCAACTGCGGAACGCAGCCGGCGGGGCGCGACTGGCCGTGCAACTCTACTTGGCCGACCCGGACGACCGCGAACCGCTGGAGGTGGCGCTGCGGCAGCTCGCCCGCATCGAAGCCAACCTGAGCCAGTTCCTCACGCTCGGCAAGCCGACGGCGCCGGCGAGTCAACCGCTGGATTTGAGTGAGTTGTTGTCGGCGGCGGTGCGGCTGCACGGCCCGCAGTGTCGGCACGCCGGCACTCGACTGAACTGGGTGTCGCCCGGTCCGCTGCCCTTCCGCGGGGACGCCACGCAACTCGGGCACCTGTTCGGCAACCTGATCGGCAACGCCATCGACGCCGCCGGACCTGGGGGCGCGGTGACAGTGACAACGACACGGACGGGTGGCGAAACGGTGATCGAGGTGAGCGACACCGGCCCCGGCCCGCCGGCGGAGGTGGCCGACCGCCTGTTCGAGCCGTTCGTGACCGGCCGGGAGCAGGGCATCGGGCTGGGGCTGGCGGTGGCCAAGCAGGCGGCCGACGGGCACGGCGGGCGGATCGACTGGCGACGCGACGATGGGCGGACGGTGTTCCGCGTGGTGCTGGTGGGGTGATATGTTCGCCGCGAGCGTGCGAGCGGTTGGCACGCTCTCACGCTCGCGGCGAAGAATTGCTCACCTCCTCTGGACGCCTCCCGGATCGGTCCTCATCCGCCAGCGGCCGTCCTGTTTCACCATGCTGATGATGATGGTCGAGCCGTCCGACACGCCGGCGGTCAGGGTGGCGTTGTCGCCGTCCACCGTCACCTTCTCCACCTTCGACTCCCGGTACCGCTTCTCGTCCTCCGCCATTCGCTGGCCCCCCCCGAAGGCCACGGCGATCCCCTCGATCTCCTTCCGCACCTCGATGTACAGCTCCCGCCCCTTCTTGCCCGACTGGCTGGCCTTGAGGAACGGGTTGGGCGGCATGTTGTCGAACTCCGCCTGCCCCCGTTTGTCCAGCCGGTCGTACACGCGGCCGTAGTCCTTCTTGGCGGTGGCGTCCTTCACGTCCGCGAACGCCTTCTCGGGGGTGTCGTTGAACACGAAGAACCACAGTGCGAACCCGCCGCCGGCCAGCAGCACGAACCCGCCGACCAAGCCGAGGATGAGCAGCAGAGGACCGCCCCCGCCAGCCGACTTCTTTGACCGCTTCAGCGGCTTCCGCTTCTTCCGCGGGCGGTCGTCCTCGTCGTCCTCGTCGTCGTCGGCAATCGACCGACTCTTCTTGCGGCGTGGGGCGTCATCCTCGTCGTCGTCGTCATCCTCGTCGTCGTCCGGATTGCGGGACTTCTTCCGCGGGCGGTCGTCGTCGTCATCGTCATCGTCATCGTCGCGGCGGCGGGAGCGGGCCATGCGTCGGCCTCCGGTGGTTGGTGGTGATGATACCCACGACACGCCGGTTCGGATTCAGCCGTCCCACCCGCGGGTCCGCCAGACGTACCAGCACGCGACGGTGCGGAACGGTTGCCACACCTTCGTCAGTTTGGTCAGCTTGGCGGCGTCGGGCAACGCCTTCAGTTTGAACAGGTCTCTCACCCCGGCGCGGATGCCCAGGTCGCCGACCGGCAGCACGTCCGGCCGGCCGAGGCTGAACATCATCAGCATGTCGAGAGTCCACGGCCCGATGCCGGGCAGCGGGAGCAGGAGGTCTCGCACCTGTTCGTCGGTCGCGGTCAGCAGCTTGCGGTTCATCCCCCGCGTGCCGGCGAACAGCTCCGCCGCCGCCCGGATCGCCCGCCGCTTCCCGCCCGACACCCCGCACACCTTCCACTGGTCGTCCGTGACGGCCAGCATGTTCGCCGGGGTGACCTTATTCTTCACCAGTGTCGCCACCCGGCCGGAGATGGTCTTCGCCGCGGCCGTGCTGATGAGCTGGGCGATGACCGCCCGCACGATGGCCGGGTACACGTCGGTGGCCTGCTCCAGCGTACAGGGGCCGACGCGGGCGATGACCGGGGCCAGCCGCGGGCACGCGGCCGACAGGTGCGACTCCGCGTCGCGGAGCGTGGCAGTGAACGGGTGTGTAGTCATGGGGGAAAGGATACACCACACGAGCCGCGACCGCCAGGGAGCGGTCCTGGAACCGCCCGCGTGAGCGGGCTGGGTGCGCACCCGGCCGGCTGACGCCGGCGGTTCCAGAATGGCACCACTGGCGGTCGCCGCTCGTGTGGGAGTACAATCGCCCGCGGCCGGCGCGCTGCCCGGCCGACATCGCACCGGGCTTCGCGGGCCGACCCGGTGCTCCCGACCCGCGCCCGCCGGAGGACGAAACGATGCTGCCTCGTTCCGTCGCCTTCAGTCTGTGTACGTTCTGTCTGGTTCTACCCACCGCCGTCGCCGACGACTGGCCGCAGTGGCTCGGCCCGAACCGCGATGGTCAGTGGAAAGAAACCGGCGTGATGGACAAGCTGCCGAAGGAGTTGAAGCCGCTCTGGACGGCCAAGATCGGTGCCGGGTACACCGGGCCGGCGGTGGCCCAGGGGAAAGTCATCCTGATGGACCGGGCGAGCGACGCCGAGATCGGTGAGGACGGCGGGCGGAAGGCGGTCAGTTCGAAGGGAAAGGAGCGGGTGGTCTGCCTGGACGCCGAGAAGGGCACCGAACTGTGGGTCCACGAGTACGACTGCGAGTACAAGAACGTGAGCTACGGGTCCGGCCCGCGGACGACGCCGGTGATCGCCGGCGACGTGGTGTACACCCTCGGCACGATGGGCGACCTGAAGTGCCTGAGCCTGAAGGACGGCAAACAGGTGTGGGCGAAGAACTTCGTGACCGACTTCAAGGCGCCGAAGCCGGCGTGGGGGTGGTCCGCTCACCTGCTGCTCGACGGCGACAAGCTGATCGCCCTGGTGGGTGGCGAGAAGCAGGCGGTGATGGCGTTCGACGCGAAAACGGGCGAGACGAAGTGGTCGGTGCTCAGCACGCGGGAGGTCTGCTACAGCCCGCCGGTGATCGCGCAAGCCGGGGGCAAGCGGCAACTGCTGGTGTGGCTGTCCGAGTACATCGCGTCGCTCGACCCGGCCACCGGCGAGGAGTACTGGCGGCACGAGCACCCGGCGAAGGGCGTCGAGGTGCAGCGGCCGGGCGTGTGCATCGCCATGCCGAAGGTGGTGGGCGACGTGGTGTATGTGTCCAACTACTACCACGGGGCGCTGGCACTGAAGCTGAGCAAGGACAAGCCGGCGGCCGACATCGTCTGGCGGGCGCAGAAGAACTACCCGAAGGAGCCGGACACGGTGAACACCATCATGACCAGCCTGCTGGAGCACGACGGGCACCTGTACGGGCTGTGCATGAAGGGGCAGATGAAGTGCCTGAAGGCGGACACGGGGGCGGTGGTGTGGGAGGACGAGACGCTGCTCGGCGGGAAGGAGGCGGTGTTCGGGTCGGCGTCGTGGGTGCAGAACGGCGAGACCGTGTGGTGCCTGACGGACGGCGGCGACCTGTGTACCCTCAAACTGTCGGCGAAGGGGTACAACGAGACCTCCCGCACCAAGCTGATCGAGCCGACGCAGAACAGCATGGGGCGGAAGGTGACGTGGGCGCACCCGGCGTTCGCCGGCAAGAAGCTGTACGCCCGCAACGACAAGCAGGTGATCTGCGTGTCGCTGGCGAAGGAGTGAGGTGAACGGTCGCGGGGCGGGTACAATTCCGCCGTCAGGAGGAACTGCCATGCCGCTCCTCGACCACTTACACCCGCCGGTCGATCGCCAGATGTCGTGGGAAGGGTTCCACGCCGCCTGGCCGACTTTCATGGTTCAACGGTTGATGCAACAGCTTCCCGAAGGGTACATTGCCGAGCCGCGGAGCCGCCTCGGGGCGAATTTCGAGGTGGACGTGGGCGGACATGTGCAGGAGAACTGGACGGACGGGACTGGGGACTTCGACCTCGGAGACTGGGAGTCGGAAGGCGGCACCGCCACGGCAGTTCTTTCACCACCCGCCGTGTCCGTCGTGACCGAACTGGACGACCAGTACGAGTACGAGGTGCGGGTGTACGACGAGCACAAAGCTCGGCAACTCGTGGCGGTGGTGGAACTCGTCAGCCCGGCGAACAAGGACCGGCCGGAGAGCCGGCGGGCGCTGGTGACGAAGTGCGCCGCCTTCCTGCAACAGGGGGTGTCGGTTTGCCTAGTGGATCTGGTCACCACCCGGCACTTCAACATCTACGCCGAGTTGTCCGCGTTCCTCAACCTGCCGGTGCCGGCGGTGGCGAGTCGGGCGGACGGGTTGTACGCCGTCGCCTGTCGCGGGGTCCAGCGGAAGAAGAAGCGGATGCTGTTCCAGGCGTGGCCCCATGAACTGCACCTCAGCCAGCCGCTGCCCACCCTCCCGCTGTGGCTCACCCGCGACCTGTGGACGCCCCTCGAGTTGGATGCCAGTTACGAGGAAACGTGTCGGACGTTCCGCCTGCCGTCGCCCGCCACACCTACTTCCCCTCCGCCTTCGGCTTCAGCGTGATCGTCCACCGCAGTTTCGTCTTGTTCAGCGCCCCGCCCTCGAACTGCCCCTCCTTGAAGTTCACGTTGTAATCGACGTACTTCTGGTTCACCTCCCAGTACAGGTGGTCGCCCTCCTGCTTCCAACTGCCGACGGTGGACACGTCGTTCTTCCCCTCCTGGTGCCAGCTCAGCTTGCCGCCCTCCTGGAAGGTGTACTCGATCACCCCCAGCTTCACCTCGTTCTCGTCGCTCACCCACACCGTCCCGGTCACGTCCGGCGCCTTCTTCTGGAGTGCCTTCGGCACCGGGGCGGCGGACAGCGCCGACGAAACGACCAGCACCGCCAGTACGCCGAGCAGCCGGGCCATGACGCCACCTCCGAGCGGGATGAGAAGATGGTACCACCCGGCGGAACCGTGTGCCATTCGTCGCCTTTCGCTCCGCGAAAGTCCTCCCACCACTTTCGCGGAGCGAAAGGCGACTTTCTACAATCACCCCCGTGTCCCGCCCGCGTCGGGCCTCTCTCACGAACAGGTGTTCCACATGTCGCTGCGAAACAATCTGGTGCTGGCTGCGGCCGCCGCGGTGGTGGTCGGCGGGGTCGGCGTTTTACTCGCCCAGCGCGAGTACAAGAGCGGGATCGAGTTCCCCGAGCCGCCGGTCGTCACGCCGGCCCCGGTCGATAAGCCGGGCGGCCCGCCGAGCGACGCCACCGTACTGTTTGACGGGAAGAAGGCGACGCTCGAGGCCAACTTCAAGAACGGGGACAAGTGGGAGGTGGACGAGAAGGAGGGGTTCGCCACCGTGAAGGCGACCGACATCGAGACGAAGGAGGGCTTCGGCGACATGCAACTGCACGTCGAGTTCTCCACCCCGGAGAAGGTGGACCCGAAGCAGACCGGCCAGGCCCGCGGGAACAGCGGGGTGTACATCATGGGCCGGTACGAGGTGCAGATCCTCGACAGTTACGAGAACAAGACGTACTTCGACGGGCAGTGCGGCAGCCTGTACAAGCAGCAGCCGCCGATGGTGAACGTGTGCCGCAAACCGGGCGAGTGGCAGACCTACGACATCATGTTCGAGGCCCCGCGGTTCGACGCCGACGGCAAGGTGACGAAGCCGGCCGTCTGCACGGTCATGCACAACGGGGTGTGCGTGCAGAACCACTTCGAGCTGAAGGGGGGGACGTATTACGACCAGCCGGCGAAGTACGTCAAGCACGCCGAGAAGGCGCCGTTCCGGTTGCAGAACCACGGCAACCCGATGAAGTTCCGCAACATCTGGGTACGCGAAATCAAGATGTTGGAAGGGAAGAAGCCCGAAGAGAAGAAGTGACGAAAAAGGCGAGCCGGGAGCGTGAGCGACCGGAG
>JANNQE010000081.1:0-3562 GCA_031441625.1 Planctomycetia bacterium | reverse complement strand
GAGAGGGGAGCCAGATCCGTTCTTGCCGGTGAACGTAAGCACCACCGCGCCGACGTTCAGCTTGTCGCCCGGTTTGACGGCCACCTTCTCGACCGTGCCGGCGGCCTCCGCCGTCACGGGCATGCTGGCCTTGTCCGTCTCCACTTCGAGCAACTCTTGCCCGGCGGACACGACGTCGCCCGGCTTCACCTTCACGGCGACCACGGTGGCGGAGTCGATGCCTTCGCCGAGATCGGGCAGGCGGAAATCCATGAAACGCGTCTCCAGGCGAGCGGGGGGCGTAAGCCCCCTGTTTCCGACTCAAGTGTTCGAGAAGTGAAATCGAACAGGGGGCTGACGCCCCCCGCTCGCCAATCACACGGTCCACGGGGCCGGCGCGTCCGGGTTCACGCCCAGGTCCTTGATCGCCTGCTTCACCACCACGCGGTCGAGTTCGCCGCGGTCGGCCAGGGCGGACAGGCTGGCGATCACGATGTGCTCGGCGTCCACCTCGAAGAACCGCCGCAGGTTGGCCCGCGTCTCGGACCGGCCGAACCCGTCCGTGCCGAGGGCCAGCAGTCGGCCGTCAAGGAACGGGCCGATGCCCTCGGCCCAGGTCCGCATGTAGTCGCTGCTGGCGATGATCGGCCCCTTCGTGTTGCCCAGCACCGTCTGCACGTAGGCCAGCTTGCCCTCGCCGTCCGGGTGCAGGCGGTTGTACCGCTCGCACTCGAGCGCGTCCCGCCGCAGTTGCTGGTAGCTGGTGGCGCTGTACGCCGTGCTGGCGATGTTGTACTTCTCGGCCAGAATCTGCTGTGCCCGCAGCGCCTCCCGCAGGATCACCCCGCTGCCGAGCAGTTGCACCTCGTGCTTGGCCCCGGCCGGCTTGACCGTCTTGAACGGGTAAAGCCCGCGGATGATGCCGTCCCGCACCCCTTCGCCGGGCATGGCCGGCATGTCGTACGCTTCGTTGTAAACGGTCAGGTAGTAGAAGCACTCCTCGTTCCGCACGTACATGGCGTTGATGCCGTCCTCGATGATGACGGCCAGTTCGTACGACCACGCCGGGTCGTAACTGCGGCAACTCGGGATGGTGGCGGCCACCAGGTGGCTGTGCCCGTCCTCGTGCTGAAGACCTTCGCCGTTGATGGTGGTGCGGCCGGCGGTGGCCCCCATCAGGAAGCCGCGGCAGCGGGCGTCGGCGGCGGCCCAGGCCAGGTCGCCGATCCGCTGGAAGCCGAACATCGAGTAGTAGATGTAGAACGGGATGGTGTTCACCCCGTGCGTGCTGTACGCGGTGCCGGCGGCGATCCAACTGGCCATGCTGCCGGCCTCGTTGATCCCCTCTTGCAGGATTTGGCCGGTCGTACTCTCCTTGTACTCGGACGCACTCCCCTGATCGACCGGGCGGTACAGTTGCCCCTTGCTGCTGTACATGCCGAACGTCTTGTACATCGGCGGCATGCCGAACGTCTGCCCCTCGTCGGGCACGATGGGCACGATCAGCTTGCCGACGTTCGGGTCCTTCATCACCCCACCGGCCATCAGGTCCACCCACGCCAGGGTGGTGCTCCGCGGCTTGACGGTGGCGGCGTACTGCTTCTCGAACGCCTTGCGTTCGGGCGGGGTGCAGGGGGTGAACGCCGTGTTGCGGGCCGGGTTGAACCCGCCGAGCGCCTGCCGCCGCTCGAACAGGTACTTCATCTCCGGCGAGTCGGCCGGCGGCTTGAAGAACGGCACGTCGGCCAGTTGGTCGTCGCTGACCGGCAGTTCGAAGCGGTCGCGGAACTGCCGCATGGCGGCGACCATCTGCTTCTTCGACTTCTCTTCGGGGGCCAGGTCCGGTTCCACCTCGATGGCGGCGGTCAACTTCTTGTTCTGGTGGGTGGTGAACTTACCCTGTCCGCCGTCTCCGGGGATGCCGTACCCCTTCACCGTCTTCACCAGGACGACCGTCGGCTGCCCCTTGTGCTCGACCGCCGCTTTGTACCCCGCGTACACCTTGATCGGGTCGTGCCCGCCCCGCTTGAGGCCGGATAGGTCCGTGTTCGACATGTGCTCGACGAGCGATTTCAGTTCCGGTGAGTTGAAGAAGTGCTCGCGGATGAACGCCCCGCGGCGCTCCTGGTACTCGTCGTCGGTGATGGGCTTGTTCGCCCGCCGCTCGTCGTCGGTCCGCATGTCCTTGCCGACGTACTCGGTGTACTCGCCGTCCACCACCTCCATCATCCGCTTCTGAAGTGCCCCAGTGTAGTCGGCTTTCAGCAGGTCGTCCCACACGCTCGCCCAGACCACCTTGATGACGTTCCACCCGGCCCCGCGGAACAGCCCTTCCAGTTCCTGGATGATCTTGCCGTTTCCGCGAACCGGGCCGTCGAGCCGTTGCAGGTTGCAGTTGATGACCCACGTCAGGTTGTCCAGCTTCTCGCGGGCGGCGAGGGTGATGCACCCGAGGCTTTCCGGCTCGTCGCACTCGCCGTCGCCGAGGAAGGCCCAAACCCGACTCTCGTTCGCCCGAACCCAACTCGTGTACCGGGCTTCCGAGTCGGCCAGTTGCTTCTCCGCCGCCTGGCGCTCCTGGTCTCCCGCGACCTCCTGGAGCTTCTTCTTCGCCTCAGCAACTTCTCCCTGCCCGCGGTCCCGCAGGTAGCGGTTGAACCGGGCGTGGTAGATGCTCATGATCGGGCCGAGGCCCATGCTGACGGTCGGGTACTGCCAGAACTCCGGCATCAGCCACGGGTGCGGGTAGCTGCTCAGCCCGCCGCCCGGCTGGAGTTCCTGACGGAAGTTGGTCAACTGCCGTTCGCTGATCCGCCCTTCCAGGAAGGCGCGGGCGTACATGCCGGGGCTGGCGTGCCCCTGGTAGAACACCACGTCGCCGGGGTGGGCGTCAGTGCGGCCGCGGAAGAAGTGGTTCTGGGCGATCTCGTACAGGGTGGCGGCGCTGGCGAAGGTGGCGATGTGCCCGCCCACGTTGGTCGTCTTGTTCGCCCGCTGCACCATCGCCATCGCGTTCCACCGCACCGCACTCTTGATCTTCCGCTCCAACTCGCGGTTGCCGGGGAACGCCGGCTGGTCTTCCGGGCGGATGGTGTTCACGTAGGCGGTGGTGACCCCGGCGGTCGTCTTCGCCCCGCCGGCCGCCGCCACCGCCGCCAGCGTTTCCATCAGGAACTGCGCCCGCTCCGGCCCCTGGTGCTTCAGCAGGGCTTCCAGCGACTCCACCCACTCGGCCGTTTCCTGCGGGTCGGCGTCGAGGCCGAGGCGGGCTTTGGCGAGTTGGTCGGGGTTGGCGTGCATGGGCAAGGGGCCTCGGGGGCGGGTCGGCGAAGAGGGTACACTCGGCCCGGCGGGGGTCGCAACGCGAGTCAACTTCTCTCTGGTAGGATAGGTACGGCGTTTCGCACCGTCTATCCGTCGGCCCTCGGCCCCGAGATTCCCCGTATGCTCCGCACCTTCACGCTGGGTCTCACCATTCTGGCGGCGAGTCACCTGTTAGCCCGAAGCGCGAGCGATGGGCACGGCAGCCTTGCGCACCGGAAAGTGGCAGGGCCCGCGCGCGCGCGTCGGGGGAACCAAGCCG
>JANNQE010000080.1:0-6254 GCA_031441625.1 Planctomycetia bacterium | reverse complement strand
CCCCGGGGGCGGGGGGTGGGGGCCGCGTGCCTCCCCCCCGCGCCCCGGCCGGGCCGGGTTCGCCTCAAGCGGACTAGCCCGGCGGCAGGATGACCGCGTCGAGGACGTGAATCACGCCGTTGCTGCACTCGATGTCGGTCGTGGTCACGTTGGCGGTGCCGTTCAACTTCACCCCGCCGGTCGTGCCGATCTTCACTTCCGCCCCGTTCACCGTCTTCGCGCTCTTGCCGTCCATCTTCACCACGTCGGCAGCCATCACCTTGCCGGCCACCACGTGGTACGTCAGGATGGCCGTCAGCTTGGGGATGTCGGTCAGCAGCGCCTCGACCGTGCCCGCGGGCAGCTTGGCGAAGGCGTCGTCGGTCGGGGCGAACACGGTGAACGGGCCGGCCCCTTTCAGGGTGGGCACCAGGCCGGCGGCGGTGACGGCGGCGGCCAGCGTCTTGAACGAGCCGGCGGCGACGGCGGTGTCAACGATGTCTTTCATGTGCGTCTCGGGTCCGTGTGTGCGCACCGCCTCCCGCCGGCGGGTGCCGGCGCGAACGGGGTCGAGTGTTGTGGGCGAGGCGGCGGCCGAGAGGGGCAGTGCGGGCCGTTCGTCGTGGCCGCCGCATGGGATCGCAGGACACTGATAGACACCGCGTGCGTGAAGCCGGCGTGAATTTGCCCCTTATTTTTCAGCCCGTCATTGCGGTTGTCCGCCGCCGCGTGTGTGCGGTTTCGTAAAACCACTCGGTGCCGTCTCCCCGGAAACCTGCCATGAACCCAGCCCGTCAAGCCGTCATCACCGAGCCGTACAAGGTCGCCGTGCGGGAGGTCTCGCTGCCCGACCCGGCGGCGAACCAGATCCTCGTCGGGGCGGAGTACAGTGGAGTGAGCGCCGGCACCGAGCTGGCCGTGTACACCGGCTCGCACCAGTGGTTGAAAGACCCGGCCATGCCCGACTGGAAGTTCCCGTTCAAGAGCGGGTACAGCGCCGCCGGCCGCGTGCTGAAGGTGGGCAAAGACTTCCCCGGCGGGTTCCAGGAGGGCGACCGCGTGTCGTTCCCCGGCAACCACGCGAGCGCCGAGTTGCTCACCGTCGGGCACGAGCGATGCCGCGTGTGGAAGATGCCGGACAACTTGACGAGCGAGAAGGCGGCGGTGGCGGTGATCGCCCGGTACGGGTTCGGGGCGAGCATCCGGGTTGGCCTCACACTCGGCCGCAGTTGTGCGGTGCTGGGGCTGGGTATCATCGGCCAGTTCGCCCTGCGGTGTGCGATCGCGGCTGGCATGTCGCCGGTGGTGGGCATCGACTCGGTGGTCATGCGACGAGAGGCGGCGCTGAAGGCCGGGGCCGACTTCGTCATCGACCAGAACACGCCCGACGTGAAGGGACAACTGGCGAAGCTGCTCGGGGCGAAGGGGGCCGAAGTGGTGATCGACGCCACCGGCGTGCCGGCGGCCATCCCCACCGCCATGAGCTACACCGTGGACGCCGGGCAGGTGGTGGTGGTCGGCAGTCCGCGGGGCAAAGCGGCGGAGGTGAACTTCTACGACGACCTGCACCGCCGGTACATCGAGGTGACCGGGGCACATGGCAACATGCTGTTCGAGCCGGCGCACACGCGGCTGGCCGGGGCGTGGGACATCCACAAGGCCCAACACTGGTTGCTGCGGATGATCGCCTCCGGACGGCTCAGCCTGGAAGGGCTGGTCACGCACACCCTCCCGCCAGAACAGCTCGGCGAAGCCTACGAGGGGTTGCTCAAAGACAAAGAGAACTGGCTCGGCGTGGTCATCAAGTGGGTGTGACATTACCGCCCAGAAAGGGCGGGTTCTGTCAGCCCAGGCCGTCAGGCCTGGGTATCGTGTGCCACCAGCATCACCGCCCTGAAGGGGCGGGTTCCGCGGAACCCGCCCCTTCAGGGCGGATCATTTTCCGCACTCGTGACCCAGGGCTACGCTCGCCTTCGGCTCGCTCCACCCTGGGCTGACAGAAGCCGGCCTTTCAGGCCGAAGCAGGGTCTCGACAGAGCGCCAAGGTGGCAGCGAGGCAAGGGGGCAGTTACCGGACTAACGCGACGCCCGTCGCCGCGTTAGTCCGGAAACACCCCCGTCGGAGCATCCCGTGAACCGTGTCGCCCTTCTGCTGCTGGCGTTCGCCGTGCCCGCCTTCGCCCAGACAGCCGACGTGATCAAGGAAGGCGGCGGGATCGAGTTGCCCCGCGAGATCAAGACCGTCGAGTACGACATCCGCCCGCTGCTGTACAAGCCCGGCTCCGCCCGTGCCGGGTTCGATTCGGTCGAGCAAATCGCCCGCGAGATGACCGCAGCCGTCGAACCGGGGACGTGGAACAAACCCGGCCGCGAGATCGGCGAGAAGAACGGCACGCACCTCGTCGTCACCACCACCGCGAACCGACACGCCGAGATCAGCACACTCTTGAAGGTGTTGACCGACCGTACCGACCTGGCGGTAGACATGTCGGGCACCGTGTACGAGCTCGACTGCAAGCAGTACGAGACCGAACTGCTGCCGAAGCTGGAGAAGGGCAAGTTGGCGGTGGGCAGCGACGGTTGGGTGGCGCTGTCCGGGGCCGAATTGTTGCCGAAGCCGGAGAAACGGAGGCCGGAGGCGGGCAAGCCGGTGATGGTGAGCGACGAGTGGGCGAAGCTGGTGGCCAAGAGCGGGCAGAAGACGCTCGACGGCACCGCCCGCATCGCCACCGGCCGGAGTGCCACCGTCCTCTCCAAGCGGAAGGCGGTGGAATACCTCGGCAGCGGCGGGAAGCAGAAGCCGAGCGAGGCGTTCGACCTGGAATTCGTGGGCACCACCATTTCGGCGACCGTGCGGGTGCCACGCGAACGGCGGTCGGTGTTCGTAACCGTCACCGAAGCGACCCGCGAGTTGGTGGAGGTGGTGAAGGGCCGGAAGGACGACGCGCTCCGCGGGGTGGTATCACTCACCGAAACACCGAGGGTGTCCGAACTGGTGGTGAAATCCGACGCGGGGGAGGTGGCGGACGGGGCGGCGGTAGTGGTGGTGCTCAGCGGAGGTGGGAAAGACAAGGTGCGGGTGATGATCCTGCGGCTGGTCATCTTCATCCAGTCGGAGGAGGACGCCATCAGGAAGGCGGAAGCCGAGAAGAAAACGAAGTGATCGGATCGACTGGGGAGTGCGGGTGAGGCAAAGACACGGGTCGCCAGCTCACCAGTCCCACGTGATCCGCACGCCGAACACCTTCTCGTACCGCCGCTGCGTCTTGCGGTCGACCTTCACCCGCGTCGGCAGCACCAACTGGCCGATCTTGCACACCTCCGGGTTGTCGAGCAGGGCGTTCAACTGGACATCGGTGACGGCGAACCCGAGCCGCAGCTTGTGGAACCGGCCGACCGTCTTCGACTTCGCCAGCACCTTCCACAGGTGGGCGGCGTGCGGGCCGCCGGGGAGGTCCAAGTGCGTCAGGCGGGCGAAATGCGGGTGGTCGATCAACTCGGCCACCGCCCGCCCGTCGCACTTCCCGTACTTCAGTACCCACTCGGCGAGGTGCGGCCACGGCCGCCAGGCGAGTAGCGCCTTCACCGCGTCGGCGGTCAGGTCGGCCCGCTCCAGGTGCAGCCGCCGCAACGTCTGCGTCAGCGGAGAGGCCGCGAGCGCCGCCCAAGTCTCGGGGTCGATTTCAAAGGTGTCCCACTTCAGGTGCCGGAGGTCGGGGTTCCGTCCGAGTTGCTCGACGACCGCCGATGACCAGACCGAGCCGGGCAGGTCGAGAGACTTCACCGACGCCAGCGGCGGGGCCGACAATAGGGCGTGGTCGTTGCTCACGGGCGGGTCGCACCAGCCGTCGATCTCGAAGTGGTCGAGCGGGCCGAGGGTGGACTTGGCGAACGCCCGTTCCACGGCCGGTGGGAAGGGGAACGAGTCGAGCGACAGCGACCGCAGGTTCGTCAACCGTTGGGAGCGGAACAGCGGCACCAAGTCGGCGACCGGCATGTTCGCTTCCGGCCGATCCCCGGACCCGCCCTCGAGTCGAAAGTGGGGGGCGTCGTGGTAAACGGACAGACGCTCCAGGCGGTCGGCCCACTTGGCCGTGCCCATGGCGTGCAACACCCCCGCGTCGAACAGGCCGTGCAGGTACACGTCCCGCACCTTCGGCCACCGCAGGTTTTCCACGAACGCCAGCATCCGCACTTCGTCCACCGACCCGCTCAGGCTGACCGCCTCGACGTTCGGGAAGTTGAAACTGCCGGCGAGCGCACGCACCTCTTTCGCCGTCGGCGAATACAGGTCGCAGTTCAGCACCAACTTCCGCACCGTCGGCAGGGGGGGGCCGTCCGTCAGGGTGGCGAACACGCCTCTCCAGGTGCTGCTCAAATCGACGATTCGCGGGCCGACCTCGTTGATGAACTCACTCACCCGACTCACTGCCGCGGTGTGCCCGCCCACCAGCACCAACTCGCGGATGGGGTACTTCTTCAGCGCCTTGCGGTGGGCGGCGGAGAAGGACTCGATGTTCGCCCACGTCTCCTCCGGGAAGCCGCGGACGAACGGCCGGAACACCAGCGGGCCGGTCCCCTTCGACCGCACCAGTTCGCGGGTGAGGTCGGTGATCCCCCACGCCTCTTCGTGCCGGTCGTACAGCACGCGGCTTCTCACCAGTGCATCCGAATGGCCTTCGTCCCACGGCTTCGTGCTCGCCACGTGGATTTGCAGGCGGATGAACTCGGCTCTCGCCTGGTCGCCGAGTTCTTCGAGCCGGTCGGCGTACACCAGCCGCGGCAGGTCGTCGTCGGGGGCGGCCAGCACCGCCTTGTAAAGTGCGGCGAGGGTGGCGTCGGGGGCGGTGGGTTTGCGTGCGGACATGAAGAACTGTATAGGCGGCGGACGAGTGGCCTGCCGTTTCACTCCCCCGGTGTGATACAATCCCGCCCGGAGGGACTGCCATGCCGATGCACGACTGGACGCTCGTTCCCGACGGGATCTACCACGCCTTCCACAGTGGGTGGATCTACGCCATCACCAGCCGGCTGAACGCCGGGGCACTCCCGCCCGACCTGTACGCGCTACCGGAGCAGTCGGCGGGCGGGTTCACGCCGGACGTGCTGGCGCTGCACTCCGACGATCCGGAGGACTCGGCCGGGGCGGGCGGTATCGCCGTGCAGGCCCGCCCGAAGACGCGGTTCATGTCCGAGGCCGAGTTGTACCGGCGGAGGAAGACCCACATCGCCGTCCGGCACGTGAGCGGGGACCGCATCGTCGCCGTGCTGGAGATCGTGTCGCCGGGCAACAAGTCGGCCGACTACCCGCTGGAGACGTTCATCCGCAAGGCGCACGACTTCCTCGCCCACCGCATTCACCTGCTCATCCTCGACCCGTTCCCGCCCGGCCGCCGCGACCCGGACGGCGTCCACCCGCTCATCTGGCGGGAGTTCTCGCCGGAGCAGTTCACGTTGCCAGCCGACACTCCGCTCACCCTGGTGGCCTACGAAGCCGTCACCCCGCCGCGGGCGTATGTGGAGCCGACGGCGGTGGGCGGCCGGTTGCCCGACATGCCGCTGTTCATCGGCCGCGACCGGCACGTCATGGTGCCGCTCGAAGAGACGTACCAGACGGCGTTCGACGTGCAACCCCGCCGCTGGCGCAAAGTGCTCGGGCCTGTCGGTTGAGCCGCCCCGTTACATCCCGACCACGGCGTCGAGGTCCGGGTTGTGTCGCAGGTCGGTGGCGGGTGGCGGCGGCGGGGGAGCTTCCGTTGGTGCCGCGAACGCGGCGTCGAGATCAGGGTTGTGTCGCGGGTCGGTGGGAATGACGGGCGGCGGGCGAACGGGCACCGGCTCGCCGAGTGCGGCGTGCAACCGGGCGAGCAACTGTTGCTCCTTCGCGCTCACCTGCCCGGCGGCGGACGCGATGCGGTCAGCCAGCGCCAGCAGTTCCCGACGTTCGGCGGGGGGAAACGCTTGCACTCCGGCAGTCACGTCCGCCTCGTTCAGCGCGAGCTTCATTGCCTCTTCGACTTCCACATCAATAAACCGCAGGGCCACCACATCGGACGCGAACGCCTGCCCCAGGTGGTTCCGCAACACCGTGCGCTCGGCGTTCGCCACCCGCCCGTCGGCCTTCGCCACCAGGATGCCGAACCGACACACGGCCCGCAGGCGGGCGACGGACGGGTGGCGAACGCCGAGCGCACGGTGTTGCGGAACCACCTGGGGCAGGCGTTCGCGTCCGATGTGGTGGCCCTGCGGTTTATTGATGTGGAAGTCGAAGAGGC
>JANNQE010000079.1:0-12390 GCA_031441625.1 Planctomycetia bacterium | reverse complement strand
CCGGCGCGAGCGTGGTAAATGTGCCAGCCGGGCTTGCCGATCACCTCCACCTCCACCTCGGTCAGTTCCTCCGCGCCCTTCGCCTTCACCAGCACGCCGTCGGCCGGGGTGAACGTCAGTTCGGTCGGCTTCGGCACTTCCAGCCCGATGAGCAGGCTGGTCTCCGGGTACAGCTTCCACCGCACGCCGATCTTCACCTTCACCGTGCCATTCACTTTCACCGTCGGCACCTGCTTGGGCAGCACGACGGTCGGCCGCCGCAGTTCGTTCTGGAGGTCCAAGCGGGTGGCCAAAAACTCCTTCCCCTGAGCTTTCTGCCGTTCGATGATGATTTGCAGCTCCTTCCGCAGCTCCTCGGCACCCCGGCGTGCCCCGATCTGATCCTGGAGCCGCTGGAGGAGCGACAGCAGGGCCAGGTAATCGGCGGTCGCCTTGGCGAGCGCCGGCTCGGCCGGCTGCTGCCCGGCGGCCAGGGCCGCACGCACCTCTTCCACCGACTTCTCCGCCTTCGACAGCGCCCGGTTCTCGTCCACCAGCAGGGCGATCAGGTCGAGGTAGCCGGTCTGCACCCCCTCGGCGGTGCCCCGCTCGTTGCGGTACTTGTACATGTTCGGGGCGGAGAAGCGGTTGGCGTCCATCTCGCGGTACAGCTTCTCGTACTCCGTCTTCATGGCGGTGAGCAGTTCCCGCACCTTGCTCAGGTCCTGCCCCACGTCCGTCACCCGCACCTGGGTGGACTGCATCTGGTCGTTCTTCTCCTTCGGGGGCAGGGTGCCGAGGGTGCGGGTGAGGGCGAACTCGCGGTCCATCTTGCTCTTCCCGCCGGTCGCCTTCGCCAGCGCGTCGTCCATCCGCTGGCCCTGCATCTCCTCGTCCTTGCCGATCTCCACCAGCAGGTCGGCCTCGGACACCACCTTCAGGCGGATGGGGTCCAGGTTGCGGGCCGCCCGCGGGTCGGCCGGCTTGCCGTCCTTGCCGGTCAGTTCCACGTTCACGTCCTTCGCCGTCACGAACAGTTCGATGGTGTACCGCTGCTGCACGGCGTCCAGCCGCGTCTCCAGCAGTTTGGGCATGAACCGCTGCACGTCGAAGGCGTCGGCCTTCGTGTCGCTCAGCTTGATGAACTTGACCGCCTGCGGGCCGCGGTCGCCGCGGGCCTCGAACGCCTTCGCCTTGAACCGCGCCACCACGTCCGCCCGCAGCTTGGCCAGGTCGGCCGGCGGCATGGCGCTCGCGTTGATCTTCTGGCGGGCCAGTTCCTCGGACACCAGCCGGTCGGCCCAGTCGCTCCCCTCGCGTGGCAGGGTGGCGTCGTCCAGTTGCTCTCGCGTCAGCCGCTGCACGTTCCGCATGTCGTTGGCGAAGCGGTCCACCTCCACCCCCGGCAGACGGGCCGAGGCGGTCGGGTCGGTCTGCGGGATGGTGGCACCGAAGAACAGGTCGAACTGCGTCTGCGAGTGGAGGACCGTGGCCGGCATCCCCCAACTGGCCGTCGGGCTGAGCGAGTTGGCGGTGATGGCCGCCGCCGCGATCGCCCGCAGGGCGACCACCGACGCCGACTCGTCGGCCGTCTTCTTGAACTCGTACCGCACGACGCTCAGGCCCACGTCGTCGGTGATCTTGCTGTCGGTCAGGAACGGCACGCGGGCGATGGGGGTGATCATGAACGCCCCGCCCACCCGCCGGATGACCGGGTCCACCAGCACTTCCACCTGCGGCGGGGCGTCGTCGACGGCGGTGATGGCGATGGTGCGGATCGACTGCACCCCGTCCGTGTCGGTCATGACCATCTGGAACTCGGTCGGCTTGTCCAGTTGGCGGATGGCCCGCTTGCCCTCGAACTTTACCGTGAACCGGCGGATCGCCAGCTTCTTGTTCCGGAAGTCGGCCTCCGTCACCGTCAGGCCGGGCGGCTTCCCAGGGAGCGGTTTCAGTTCCAGGCGGGAGTCGGCCACGCCCTCCGGCCGGCTGATGGGCAGGTCCACGAAGCGGTCCGAGGTGATCGTGCCCCGCTCGTCGCGGGTCTCTTCTTTCGCCTCCGCCCGCACGAACTCGGGCACGGCCAGCGGGTTCGTGCCGGGCGTCAGCAGTTCCACCCGCTCCAGGTCTTTGTCCGTCTCGGCGGTCAGATACAGCTCGCTGCCGAGGGGGATAGAGAACACCGACTTGTCGGACGAGATGCTGATCGGCTTGGTGGGCAGGCGGTGCAGCCGCCCGCGGAGCTGGAACAGGGTGTCCGTGTTGTCGGCCGAGATGGGGGCCGCGTGGTGCAGGTAGGCCGGCTGGAACTCGTCGCGGGTGAGGGTCACGATGGTCGGCGGGGGCACCAGGGTGATCTGCCGGCGGGCGGTCACGAAGTCGTCGGCCGACACGGTGAACCGCACCGTCTCGGTCATGTTCACCACCTCGGTGGTGAACTGGCCGGTGGCGTCGGGCAGCAGGTCGAGGAAGTTCCGCGAGCGGCTCTGCACGCCGTCGATCCGCATCTTGAGCGTACCGGGCACGTCCAGCTTGCGGAGCTTGCGGGTGTTGTTCAGGTCGTCGGCCGCGCGCTCTAGGTCGGGGATCAGGGTGCCGCCGTCGGGCAGGCCGGCCCGCTCCAGGTCGTCGATCCGCAGCGCGTCGTCGCTCACGCCGGCGGGGGTGGCGATGCCGAACGCGGCCAGGTCGCCGACGGTCATCGCCCGCCAGCCGTCCGGGTTCTTCCGCGGGTCGTCCTCCACCACCCACTTGACGGCGCGGGCCGTCACCTTCGGCGGCACGGCGACGCCTTTGCCGACGCGGAGTTCGTTCGGGTGCTTGGGATCGTCGAAGCCGACCACCTCGACGTGCGCCCGGCGGGGCCACGGGGTGGGCTGGAAGAGGTAGTTCCGCTCGCTGAAGGTGCCGCACACGTCGGCCGTCTTCTTGAACCCGCGGGCCGCGTCGGGGGAGCCGCCGAGTGTGGCGTACAGGGCGAAGGCGGCGGCCACGGCGACCACCCACGCGAGGGCGATGAGGCCGGCCTTCAGCCCCAGCCGGCCCCAGTTGAAGACGGCCGCCACGCTCACCTGCCGCATCCGCTCGCGGGCCTCCTCGATGGTGTGCCGCACCATGTCCACCGAGTACCCCTGCTGGCGGGCGCTCTCCAGGTCGAACATCTGGATGGCGGTGATCAGCCGGTCGCCGAGCAGCTTCGGGTGCCGCTTCTCCAGCACCAGGGCGAGGGCGGTGAGGGTGAACCGCTTGTTCACCAGCACCGTCACCCGCCACACCACCAGGGCGACCAGGGCGAGGGCGAGGGCCACCGTGATGCCGATGCGGATGGCCGGGGTGAGCTGCTGGGCGATGTCCACCCCCGTCAGCTTGAACAGGCCGTAGTCGACGCCCACCCCCACCCAGAACCACAGGCTGAGGAACAGGCCGACGAACAGCACCACGTCGGCGAACACGAACACCCGGATCATCCGCTTCAGGCGGTCGAGCGGGTGCGTCAGTTCGCGGTCGGGGGCCGTCGGGCGGCGGTCGGCGACGGGGCGGGGGCTGGTCTGGGGCATAAGTCACCGCGGCGGTGTGTCGTTTGGGATCGGGTGAACCGGCGGCGTCAGCCGCCTGGGTGTGGGAAGCACCCGGCGGCTGACGCCGCCGGTTCGCCATGTCGAGGTTACGCCAGTCGGATCAGCTTGCGGAGCGTCCACTCGGTACACAGCAGGGCGGCCAGGGCGACCACCGCGTACCCGACGGGGAACGGGTTGCCGTACCACAGGGCGAGGGCGGCCACCAGCGCCTGGGCGAGCATGGCCAGCGTCAGGACCACGCTGCCGACGGCCGGCCGGTGCCTGCCGGCGAACACATACACGCCCACCAGCCCCAACCCCGGCAGCAGGCACGCGGCCGTCAGGCCCCACTGGAACAGTTCGGGCATCGGGCCGAGGACCGTGCCGTACAGGGAGAAGACGGGCGGCAGTGCGAAGACCAACCCGAGGGGGATGAACACCAGCCCGATGGCGGCCGTGGCCACCGCTTCGACCACGCCCAGGACGCCGACCTTGGGCAGGTCGGCCCGCGTGCGGAGCACCCACGTGAGGGCGAGGAAGAGGAGGACCACCAGCACCACCGGCAGCCACAGGCGGAAGGCCACCCGCCAACTGGCGGTCATCTGGACGCCGGCCAGTTCGGTCCGCAGCCAGTCGGTGTACGGGTCGGCGGCCGGGTCGTAGGAGTCGTCCCACAGGGGGTCCACCACCCCGCGGTTCTGCGGCGACTCGCTCCGCGAGCGGATGAGTTCGGGGATCATCCGCAGCTTGTCCTGGGCGTCCAGGGTGAACGCCAGCTTCGCCTTGCCCGCCTTCACGTCGTCGTCGGTCACGCCCAGGCGGGCGGCGAACTGCGACCGCTTGGCCGGGTCGGGTTCGGTGTCCAGGGCCGCCTTCACCGGGCTGGCCATGTCGCGGAGCGCCTGCAGGTCGGGCTTGGTGTTGTCCAGTTCCGGGTTGGCCGACCGCACGAAGAACTCGGCCGTCAGCGGCTCGGGCAGGTCGGACTTCGTCACACTCACCCGGTAGCGGAACTCGCCGGCCGTCATCTTGGCCGGGTCGGGCATCACCACACCCTGGTAGTACCCCTCGAACTTCTGCCCCAGCTTGGCCGGCTTGAGCACGTCGAACGGGCCGAACCGCTCCTTCACCTCGCCGTTCTGGTCCAGCTTCTCGATGGTCAGCTTGGGCTTGTCCTGGTCGTTCTCCGGGTACGCGTCGCCGCTCGACTGCATGACCCGCGCCCGCACCCGGATGGGCGTCCCCTGGATCACCTCCTTGCTCATCAGCACCTCGCCGCGGGCCTTCGACCCGGGCGTCCGCTTGGCCGAGCAGTAGCGGGCCAGTTGCAGCCAGAATTTGTCGTAGAAGGAGATGCCCACCTCGGGCACGGCCCGCAGGCGGAAGATCTCGCCCGACCCGATCCACCCGGTGCGGCCGGCCCCGGACGGGCCGACGGCGATGAACGGCCGCGCCACCTCCTGCCCCTTCTCGTCCACGTTCAGGAACTCGGCGATGGAGGCGGCCAGCGGCTTCACCTTCTTCACCGGGTAGTAGCTGTAGAAGCCCCGCGTCGGGTTCAGGTAGGCGTCCTTGTTGGACTTGGGCGGCGGGGTGTCGCTGTTGGTGAAGAACTGCTCCCACCCGGCCACCGCCTTGAGCGCCTCGTCCCGCTGCGGGGTCAGGTCGTCCAGCCGCAACAGGTCGGAGTCTTTGGGCGGGTTGAACTTCAGCCGGCGGGGCACCTTGCGGGTGTTGAACCGCACGGTCACGTCGTCGGACGCGATGATGTCGTCCGGCTCGACGGGCAGCAGGTCGAGGAGCGGCTTCAGCCGCGCGCCGTCCTGGTCGTTCCGCACCATGCTGCCGGTGTAGAACGGGCCGGCCACGTAAATCAGCCCGCCGCCGTAGTCCTGCGACCACTTCTTCAGGTTGGTGAACGCGGCGGCCGGGATGCGGAAGGCGTTGGTGTCGTCCTTCTCGCTCCAGTTCGGGTCGAAGCAGACGACCAGGTCGTACTCGTTCAGGTTGTTGTACTTGGCCCGCTGCCGCTGCGTCTCGGCGTCGGACCCGGGGTCGCCGCCGGTGCCCACCGACGTGTCCTTGCTCACGTCGAACTCGTCCGGGAACTTGAGCAGCAGGCGGCCCGGCGGCACGTCCTGCACGATGGTCCCCTTCTGCCCGCCCTCGTTCTGGAGGAAGATGCTCAGCTCGGCCCGCTTCTGCTCCACCTCCCGCACCAGCAGTTGGCGGAGGATCTGGTACTCGCGGCTCGGCGCGCTGCCGGCGAGCAGCACCCGCAGCGGCTTGTCCATCACCTCCATCGTCCGCACCGGGCTCAGGTGGACCGGCTCGCGGAAGATCTCCCGCGCGTCCACCGGCACCTTCGCCCGCACCTTCCACTGCCCCTTCTTCAGTTGCCACTTGCGGCCCTTCTTGGGCGGGCTGATCTCCTCGATGAGCGTCACCGCCCCCTTCAGGGCGAACTCCTCGGCGTCCAGCACGAACGTCGTCTCCCCGTGCGGCGTCTCGCCCGCCCCGAACGTGACCGTCTGCTTCATCTCGTAGTCGGCCGGGTCGGTCTTCGGCTCCTTGCCCGGCACGAACAACTCCAGGGTGACTTCCACCTGGTCGTTCTGCTTGAACCCGATGCCGTCCACCGCCACCGTCACCTGCGTCGGCTCGTCCGGCTGGGTGCGGTCGGGCGCTTGCAGGTCGGAGATGACCAGACTGACCACCTCGCGGGCGCTGCCCACCGCCACCGTGTACACCGGGATGTTCGCCTCCTTCGCGCGGCGGGCGGTCTCGGCCACCGCCTGGTCCGACGACATGTTGCTGCGGCCGTCGGTGAACACGATGACCGCTTGCGTCATGTTCGCCTGCTCGCGGTTGAGCGCCGCCGTGATGCCGTCCGGTACGGCCGACCCCTGGGCGATCAGGCGGGCCGCGTCCACCCGCTTGGTCGCCTTCTCCCGCACGGCGGTCAGCAGCTTGCGGTCGGTCGCCTTGCGGGCCGCGGCCGGGTCGTTCTCCCCCTTGTCGGCCAGTTCCGCCGCCCCGCCGGTGGCCTCGTCCGCCTTCGACCAGTCGAGTGCCCACTGCGAGTCGCCGGTCCCCGCCCACGCCGGGGCCGCCTTCAGCGCCGCCTTCGCCTCGTCGCTGAACCCCTTCCCGTCGGGCGATTTGTAGTTGATCGCCCACGCCTTGAAGTCGTAGTTGACGAACGACTCCCACTCCTCCCACGCCCACTTGTTGGCGGCCGGCTTGTCCGCCCCGCCGCGGGCGATCACCTCCGGGTCGGCGTCCAGGTTCGCGCCGAAGCGGTACACCGTCACCGGGTTCTTCTCCAGCAGGTCGGCGACGAACTTGCCCTCGTCCGAGGTGAGGAAGTCGAGCACCTTGTCCATCCGCGTCTTCAGCTTGGCGTTCGGGTCGCGGCTGATCTCGTCCGTCCACTTGACCATGCTCGGCGACACGTCCAGCAGGATGACCACCTTCGACCGCTTCTCGCTCGTCTCCCACGGCTGCATGGCCGGCAGCAGGAAGCAGAAGGCGAGGACGGCCAGGGTGAGGCACCGCAGGAGGGCGAGCGGGTACACCTTCAGCCACGCGCCCACGTCGCCGGCGCGGAAGGCGCGGAACAGCCACAGCAACCCGCCGAGGGCGAGCAGGAGCATCTGCCCGGCGAGGATGACGCCGGTGACGACGGCCCCGGCCGCCTTGAACTCGCCCGGCAGCACGGCCACCGTCGCCCCGCCGATGAGCACCGTCAGGGTGCCGGCCAGGAACGGGCCGAACAGCAGGCGGGTGCCCCAGAACCGTACCGCCCCGGAGTCCTTCACGGACATGTCCAGCGTCAGCAGCCAGGCGGTGGACACCATGCCGCCGGTGAACAGCCACCACACCGGCTCGGTGTCCGTCTCGAACCCGCGGGAGATGCCCAGGCAGACGAGCGGGATGAGGAAGAGCATGGCCCGCGCGCCGCCGGTGAACAGGTGCCACCACGTCACCTTCGTCGAGTCGGCCCGGCCGAACACGACGGTCAGCAGGGTGCCGAAGGCGATGCCCTCGGTGTTCCCGCCCTTCTCCCGGCGGTCGCCGCCGAGCAGGGTGAGCAGCGTGCTGATGCCGAACAGCAGGGCGAGCAGCACCTCGCCGACGACCATGCCCCAGAACAACTGTCCGCGGGTGGCGGCGTCGTCGCGGTCCACCGCGTTCGTCATGCCCATCCACACGACCACGCCGGTGTACGCGAGGGTGGCCCACACGACCCCGCGGACGGTCAGCCCGGACAGGACGCCCCGCATGGTCCGCACCAGTGGCAGCACGAAGCTGAGGGCGGCGAACAGGAGCAGCGCGCCGGCGATCATGAAGGCCAGCAGTGCGGGCGTGCTCTTGTCGTCGGAGAACGGGAACGGCTCGGACAGCCGCTGGAACACGAACTCCTTCGTCGTCTTCACGGTGGAATCGGTCATCGGTGCTCAACCTGGCGGAGTTCGGGTGTTCGGAGTGTGGGTCGTTTCGGGCGAGCGGCGGCCGTGAGGCCGCTGTTTGCTGGTGAACCGGCGGCGTGAGCCGCCTGGGTTTCAGAAAGCACCCACGGGCTTACGCCCGCGGTTCACCCGGAAACAGCCCGCTCACGCGGGCCGCTCTTTGCCAACTCAGGCCGCGGTCGTCTCGCCGGCGGCCGGCTGGGCCTCGCTCCGCCGCATGGCGGCGGCGGCCGACGGCGCGTGTTCGGCCATCGTCTCGGCCCCGGCGTGGTAGCTCAGCTTGACCGCCAGCGCCTGCTCGGCCACCAGCACCAGCAGGAGGAACAGGAACAGCCAGCCCATGCTGCTCAGGTCGGTCTTCTTGTTCTGGAGTCGGATCAGCCAGTCGGTCTCGTCCGGGCCGTGCAGCTCGCTGCCGGGGGCGTTCTCGGCCACCTTGTCGCTGTTCACCCGCGCCAGGTCGCCCTCGTTCGGGACGTCGATGTTGACCGGGGCGAAGCGGTACTCGGCGGCCGTCACCGTCTCGGCCGGCGCGCCCGGCTTCGGCCGCTTCTGCTCCAGCCCGAACAGGTAGATGCCGGCGCGGGCGGTGGCCGTCTCGGTGAGCGTCAGCGCCTTCCGCTCCACCTCGCGTTCCACCGGCTTGCCGTCCGCCCCCAACACCGGCTTGCCGTCCGGCCCGGTCTCGGGCACTTTCTCCTTCGTCGTCACCACAGTCAGCGGGTCGAACTGGCCGCTCACGCTCACCGGGGCCGGGTCGTTGCCCCCGCCGACGGCCGGCCGCTCGCCCGGCTTGGTGGCGTGCGTGACGAACCCGCGGAGCACTTTCAGGTCGTAGCTGTCCGGGTCCAGCTTGAACTCGATCGGCCGGCCGCACGTGCGGGTGTCGTCCACCCCGCCGCCGGCCAGGTAGTTCACCAGTTCCTTCATGACCGGGATGAACGACACGTTGCCCGGCTGGGCGCTCGGCCAGTCGGTCCACGCCTCGCCCGAGGTGGTGGTGAGGAGCGTCACCCGCCCGCGGCCGAAGTTCTTCGTCACGTACAGCGGGTACCCGTACTTCATGCGGTCCCGCAGCCGCGTCACCTTCGCCTTCAGGTCGTTCATTTCCGGCCTGGTCCAGAACTCGCGGTACAGGGCCTCGTCCTTGTCGCCCTCGTTCCGCTGGTCGGACAGCAGGCGGTCGAACAACTCGGCCACCATCGACGTGCTCGGGTCGGCCATGGTGTTGATGGCGCTCATCGACTTCTTGACCTTGCCGAGCGCGTCCTTGAACGCCGCGAAGTCGGCGTCGTCGGTCGGCAGCAACTGGATGAGGGCGTTGGCCTCGGCGTCGTAGTCCTTGAACTGCTTCTCGTTCGACAGGCACATGAGTTCGGTGACGGCCTTGTCCTCGGTCCACTTGCCGATCCGCTCGACCGGCCAGTACCGCTTGATGAGGACGAAGCGGTAGAACTTCTCGATGGCGTCCGGGTCGCCGTCGCCCCGCTTCAGGTCGTACATGCCGGACAGGGCCGGGTGCGCCCGCACGGCCGGGTCGCGGACGAGCAGCTTCTTCTGGAAGATGTTGAACCGCAGCTTGTTCTGCCGCAGTTCCTCCTCCTCCTGCTCGGCCGGGGTCATCTGCTCGGCGGACTTGACCGGGAACGGGTCGGGCGGGAGGGGCACCGGGAACAGGCCCTCGCCGTCGCGGTAAAGGCCCTTGTTGTACTCGGCCGGCTTCACCTTGTCGCCCAGCCAGAAGCCGCACCCGCCGCCGTTCGCCACGAACCCCTCCAGGTTCCGCACGGCCGCGTCCGTCAGGCCGGGCACGTTCAGCACCAGCACGAACGAGAACCGGCTCAGGTCGGTCCCGCCCAGGTCGGCGGGGGCGGCGGAATTCCACTGGAAGGCGGTGCCGCTGCTGGCGATGAACTTCCGCAGGTACAGGCTCTCGCCCGCCTTGTCGTCCCGCCTCTCCGGGTCGGTCGCGTCCACCACCAGGATGGGCAGCGCCTCGCGGACCTCGACGGCCGTGTGCCGGATGTTGTCCGCCTCCAACCCGCCCGCCTCTTTGGTCTCGATGACCGCCGTCACCAGGTTGAACCGCTCGAACGCCTTCTTCAGGGCCGGGTCGTTCGGGTCGTGCGGCACCTGGGGCAGCTTGCCGGCGAACGGGTTGTCGGTGCCGCCGGACCGCTCGGTGAAGTTGAGGGCGAACCGCTCGGTCGCCTCCTGGCCGGGCGGGATGCTGGCGAAGCTGACGCTCCGCCCGCCCTTCCCCTCGTCCCCGTTCACCCGGATGCTCACCCGCTGGTCCTTCACCTCGGCCGCCCCGTAGTTCTTCACCTTCAGGGTGAACTCCACCTCCTCGTACTTGGCCACCACCGCCTTCGCCGGCCGCAGCTCGGTGATGCCGATGTTGTCGTGGTGGGCGGGCAGCTTCTTGTCCGCCTTGCGGTACGGGTGGGCCACGTCCACGAAGTGCACCTTCACCCCGCCGTCGGTCAGCTTCTTCACCTCGTCCTTGATGGCCGCCCCCTGCTCGTTCCAGTCGGTCGCGCGGAAGTCGGACAGCACGTGCAGCACCTTTCCCGTCTCCGGCCCGCGGGCGTTCAGGCGGTCAGCCCCCTTGCGGATCAGGTCGATCAGGCTGGTCCGCACGGTGGACGGCTGGTACTGACCCAGGTTGTCCTTCAGCTCCTTGATGGTGGTGGCGTTCAGGGATTCCACCGGCAGGGGCACGTCCGGCTCGGACGCGCGGACCACCTCGACCAGTTGCGGGGTGGCGGCGTCGGCCAGGGCGGGGGCGATCTTGTCGGTCAGCGTCCGCTTCGCCTTCTCGTAGGTGGTCATCACCTCCGCCCCGTCGTCGGTGATCTGGTCGCCCATGCTCGGGCTGTCGTCCAGCACCACGTAGTGCAGGGTGGTCATCGTCTCCTGGCCGGTGGCGTTGAACCCGAAGTAGCGGGCGACCAGCAGGCCGATGAGCAGCATGAGCAGGCAGCGGAGGACCAGGAGCAGCAACTGCTCGATGATCATCTTCCGCTTCATCCGCTTCTGCGCCTTCAGCAGGAACTCCATCGCCGCCCACTTCACCCGCTTGAACCGCATGCGGTGGATGAGGTGGATGATGATGGGCGCGGCGACGAGCAAGAGGCCGGCGAGCAGGCTCCACACGTTGAAGTAGGCCGCCGGGCTGAACACGCTGGTCAGGGTCTGGAACATGTGCGGGGGGTGTTCGGTTGGGGGGCGGGTCTGGTAGGGTGGGCCGCTCTCGCCGAGAGCGGCTTTCCGACCGGCTCTCGGCGAGAGCCGGCCACCCTGCTACTTGGCCACCGGCATGGCGCGGTCGCTCATGCGGCGGAACAGGAACCGCGACAGGACCGCATCCATGTAGTCGCTGGTGCGGATCAGGTGGTAGTCGGCCCCGATGCGGGTGCACCCGCGGCGGACTTCCGTCAGGTACTCTTCCAGTGCGTCCAGGTACCCGTCGCGGAGAGCCTTCGGGTCGCAGAACAGGTTGGGCAACTCCTCCAGCCCCTCGAACCGCGTCATGCCGTTGAACGGGAAGGTGAGCTCGTCGTCGTCCATGATGTGGAAGACGCTCACGTCGTGGCGGCGGTGGCGGAGCAACTCCAACCCCTTGAAGATGGGCTCGCGGTCGGCCAGCAGGTCGGAGAACACCAGTACCACCCCGCGGCTGGGGAGCGTCTCGGCCACCTGCCGCAGGGAGCTGAACAGGTTCGTCTTCTGGCCGGGGCGGGTGCGGTTCATCGTCTGCGTGATGGCGTTGATGTGCCGCTGGCTGCTCTTGGGCGGCAGCGCCTGCTTGATGTCCCAGCCGAAGCTGGTCAGGCCGACGGAGTCCTGCTGGCGGGAGATGAGCTGCGCCAGGCAGGCGGCGGCCGTGCACGCGTACTCGTACTTGGTGAACGCCGAGTTCGGGTTCACGTACCCCATGCTCTCGGACGTGTCCACCACCAGGGAGGCGCGGAAGGTGGTCTCGGCCTCGTACAGCTTGACGTAGTACTTGCCCGTCTTCGCCTGCACCTTCCAGTCCAGGTGGCGGATGTCGTCCCCCTGCACGTACTCGCGGTGCTGGACGAACTCGACCGACTGGCCGAAGTACGGGCTCTTGTGCATGCCGGCCAGCATCCCCTCACCCCGAGCCACCCACTCGCACATGCCCGACTACGGCCCCGACGACCCGCGGCGGTTCCTCGACCCGCACGTCCTGTCCAAGATCGACCGCCTCGACCTGCGGGCCAAGCAGGTGGTGGAGGGGATGCTGGCCGGCATGCACAAGAGCCCGTACTTCGGGCAGTCGGTCGAGTTCGTCCAGCACCGCGAGTACGTGCAGGGGGACGACATCCGCCACCTGGACTGGAAGGTGCAGGCGA
>JANNQE010000078.1:0-3487 GCA_031441625.1 Planctomycetia bacterium | reverse complement strand
GGGGGGCCTTCGGATGTGGCCCTGGGGGTATCCCCTGGTTGCGACGCGAACACCCTATCGCCCGGGTGGGGCCGGCGGACGTGGGCCCCCCCGGGGCGATATTCATATCTGCGTAGGTTCCCAGGGCTTCCGCCCTGGGCTACATCCGTCGGCCCCTCCGGGGCGAGAGACCGTCACACCACCCCCTCTTGCGTCTCGGCGATCAGGTGATCGACCACCGCCTTGGAGTTCCCGCCGCTCTCGTGGAACACCTTCAGTTGGCGGTCGGCGCTCGTGCCCCCTTCCAGAATTTTGTACGCGTACTCGATCTCCTTGCGGGTGCCCAGTTCGTCGATCACGTCGCGGAGGAACCAGTCGATCATCTCGTGAATCAGCTCGCGGGCCGGCACCTCCTTCTCCTTGCCCAGGTCGAGCAGCTTGCCGTCCAGCCCGTACCGCACCGCCCGCCACTTGTTCTCCTCGATGAGCGCCGTCGGGTACTTGCGGAACGTCAGGTTGTCGCGGCGGAGCTTCCACAGCTTGGCGATGATGGCCTGGAACAGTGCCGCGATGCAGATGCACTCGTCCAGCTTGGTGGACACGTCGCACACGCGGAACTCGAGCGTCGGGTACCGCCAGTTGGGCCGCAGGTCGTAGTAGATTTTGGTGCCGTCGGGGATGCACTTGGTCCGCACCATCACGTCGATCATGTCCTCGTACTCGGCCCAGTCCTTGAACTCCGGCGGGATACCGCTGCGGGGGAAGTTCTGGAACACGATGCTGCGGTAGCTCTTCAGCCCGGTGTTCCGCCCGTTCCAGAAGGGCGACGACGTGCTCAAGCACAAGATGTGCGGGACGAAGTAGCGGGCCACGTTCATGGCGTCGATGAGGAAGTCGCGGTCCTCGATGCCGATGTGGACGTGCGTGCCGAAGATGAGCAGTTGCTGGGCCAGGTCGCCCATGTCTTGCCGCACCCCGAGGTATCGCTCGAACGGGGTGATCTCTTGTGTCTCCCACTTGCTGAACGGGTGCGTGCCGGCGGCGGCGATGGTCAGCCCGTGCTTGCCGGCCAACTCGGTGATGCCCTTCCGCAGCTTGATAAGTTCGGCCCGCGCCTCCGCCGGAGTCTTGCAGATCTCGGTGCCCACCTCCACCATACTTTGGTGCAGTTCGGCCTTGATCTGCTCGCGGAGGGTGAGCTTGCCGTCTTCCAGGATCTGCGTGATGTAGCTCTTCAACTCGCCCGTGGCCGGGTCGATGATCTGGTACTCTTCTTCGATCCCGATGGTGAGCGAGGGCGGTTTCATAACGGCTCCGGGTGGGCCGATGGCGGAGAAGGGGCATCGGCCGGGTGGTGGGGATGTTAGCCGAACCGCACGACGGAAGCGAGGGGTGTCAACCCTGGGGCCGAGGCGAATCTTCCCCTGTTGCAATTCCGGCCGGGGCAGTACAATCCCCGGATCGTTTTTCCCGACGCTGCGGGTCGTGTCGATCCGCCGGGAAGCGTCTTCCAACCACCGCGAACCGTCCGGTCAACTGACCGGGTGCGTCGCACACGGATCGGGCCGAGGCCCACAACACCCCCCACATGGTCAACCGCAATCTCCTCCGCCAGTTCGAATCGCAGCAAGACGACGACCTCCTGAACGACATCTTCAAGAACGACCTCGACTCCTGGCTGCCCGACATCGAGACGGTGTACGAGGCGAACAAGATCGTCCACGGCAAGGTGCTCGAGATCCGCGGCGACATGGTCGTCATCGACATCGGGTACAAGAGCGAGGGGCTGATCTCGCTCGACGAGTGGCGGGACGAGTCCGGCATCGGGTCGGCCCCGAAGGCGGGCGAGACGGTCGAGGTGCTGCTCGAGACCCTGGAAGGGGAAGACGGCAGCATCGCGCTCAGCTTCCGCAAGGCGAAGCGGCAGAAGGAGTGGGAGGCGGTGCTGGCCAAGCACAAGGAAGGGGACGTGGTGGGCGGGGCGGTGCTCAAGAAGATCAAGGGCGGCCTGCTGGTGAACATCGGGGTGAACGTGTTCCTGCCGGCCAGCCAGGTGGACATCCGCCGCCCGCAGAACATCGACGAGTACATCGGCCAGAGCATCGAGTGCCTGATCCTGAAGATCGACACCGAGCGGCGGAACATCGTCGTCAGTCGCCGCAAGCTGATCGAGATCCGCCGCGAGACGCAGCGGAAGGAGCTGATGGAGAAGTTGGAGACTGGGCAGATCCGCAAGGGGATCGTCAAGAACATCGCCGACTTCGGCGCGTTCGTCGACCTCGGCGGCATCGACGGCCTGCTCCACATCACCGACATGGGCTGGAACCGCATCACCAACCCGCACGACGTGGTGAAGCTGAACCAGGAGCTCGAAGTCTACATCCTGAACATCGACCGCGACAAGAACAAGATCGCGCTCAGCCTGAAGCACAAGACGCCCAGCCCGTGGCAGAACATCGACGCCAAGTACCCGATCAGCACGCGGCACCAGGGCGAGGTGGTGAACATCATGCCCTACGGGGCGTTCGTCAAGCTCGAGGCCGGCATCGAGGGGCTGGTTCACATCAGTGAGATGTCGTGGGTGAAGCGGATCAGCGACCCCAAGGAGGTGGTGCAGATCGGCGACAAGGTGGAAGTGCAGGTGCTGAACATCAACCACGAGAAGAAGGAAATCTCGCTGGGGATGAAGCAGTGCACGTCCAACCCGTGGGACGAGGTGGCGAAGAAGTACCCGCCGGGCACGCCGGTGAGCGGGGTGGTGCGGAACCTGACCAGCTACGGCGCGTTCATCGAGATCGAAGAGGGCATCGACGGCCTCCTGCACGTGAGCGACATGAGCTGGGTGCGGAAGGTGTCCAACCCGAGCGAGGTGGTGCAGAAGGGGCAGAAGCTGACGTGCGTGGTGCTGAACGTCGACCAGGAGCGGAAGCGGGTGGCCCTCGGCCTGAAGCAGATGGGCACCGACCCGTGGGAAGGGGACATCCCCGGCCGCTACACGCCCGGCCAGAAGGTCATGGGCGTCGTCACGAAGCTGACCAACTTCGGCGTGTTCGTTGAACTGGAACAGGGCCTGGAAGGGCTGCTGCACATCAGCGAACTGAGCGACGACAAGATCGAGTCGCCGGAGGACGTGGTGAAGGTGGGCGACGCGGTGGCCGTGAAGGTGCTGCGGGTGGACCAGGCCGACCGCAAGATCGGCCTGTCCATGCGGAACGTGGACGACCCGACGGTGCCGGACAACATCCCCGACATGCCCATCGAACTGATGGAGATGGAGGCGGCCGAGCGGGAGAAGGAGCGCGAAGCGAAGGGCGGGGGCGGCGGCAAGGGCGGTCGCGGCGATGGCGGTCGCGGAGACCGGACCGACCGCGGCGACCTCCGCGGCGGCACCGGCACCGCCGGCCCGCTCTTCCAACTGCCGACCGACAAGCAGTAAGCTGTTGAACGCGGTGCCGCCCGACAGGCGGCACGCCCAACGAGCCGCGACCGCCAGGGAGCGGGGTGTCAC
>JANNQE010000077.1:0-7173 GCA_031441625.1 Planctomycetia bacterium | reverse complement strand
GCGCGAGCGAAGCGCTCGCTGGACCCACCCTACCCCAATCGTTCTCCGTCCCTCCGCTTGTACTCCGCCTCGCCGATCCGCTCGAACGTCACCACGTCCCCCACCCGCAGGGGGAAGTAGTCGGCCGCCACGTCCACCAGCACGAGCGGCGTGCGGCCGATCAGGTGCCAGCCGCCCGGCCGCGGCAGCGGGTAGATGCCCGTCTGCCGGCCCGTCACACCCACGCTCCCCGGCTCCACCCGCACCCGCGGGCTGCTCAGCCGCGGCACCCCGCACAGCTCGCCCGGCAGGTAGCCCAGGTACGGGAAGCCGGGCACGAACCCGACGGCGTACACCGTGTACTCGGTGGCGGTGTGAAAGCGGATCACGTCCTCGACGGTCAACTTCAACTGCCCCGCAACCGCCGCCAGGTCCGGGCCGAGTTCGTAGCACACCGGCACCACGTGCCTCGCTGCCACTGACACCCCGGTGTCAGCGGCCGGCAGTGATTCCAGCCACCGCATGACCTCCACCGCTCTCACCGCGTCGGCGTCGAAGTACACGCCCACGCTGGCGTAGGCCGGCACCACGTCGTGCAGCCACGGCGGGTTGGCGTTCCGTACCGCCGCCGCGAACCGCACCGCCGCCGGTTCGTCGGGCAGGTACGCCAGCACCGCCTGATCGCCGAGGGGGGTCAGTTTCATGGCCGGTCACGGGGAACCGCGGGTGGTTGGAACCCAGGCGGCTGACGCCGCCGGTTCACCGTGTTGTACCGAACCCACTTCGCACGCCCGCCGTCGCTGGTATCATGCCCGTGAGGTACCATCGCGATGCCCGACCACTCCTTCCCGCAGAGCGTGCGGCTGAAGACGCCCGCCCAGTTCAAGGCGGTGTACGACCGCAAGCGGTCGGCGAGCGACGGCGTGCTCGTGGTGTACGCCGCGGCCAACGCCCTGCCGCACCCGCGGGTCGGCCTGTCAGTATCGCGGAAGGTGGGCAACGCGGTCGTGCGGAACCGCTGGAAGCGGCTGCTCCGCGAGGCGTTCCGCCTGCACCGGCACACACTGCCGACAGGGTTGGATTTCATCCTCATCCCGCGGTCGGGCCAGATGGAGCCGACGCTCGACGGGGTGGTGGCGTCGCTCGTCAAGCTGGCGGCGGATGCGGCGCGGCGGGTGCCCCGCGCGCCGGAGGGGAAGGCATGAGGTGGCTGTGGCGGGGGCCGGTCGTGGCGCTGTCGGTGGTGTTGATCGCCGTGGTACGGGTGTACCAGTGGTGCATCCGCCCGCTACTGCCGCCGACGTGCCGGTTCGAGCCGGGGTGCAGCGAGTACATGATTTTGGCGGTGAAAAAGCACGGGCCGATTGTGGGCGGGGCGAAGGGCGTGTGGCGGGTCTGCCGGTGCAACCCGTTCTGCAAGGGCGGGTACGACCCGCCGTGAGGCGGGCGATTCGCGGGGCGAGTTGGGTCAGCACTGATCGCGAGCGTTCACAACTGCTATCGGTTGGTTGGCGATTCCGGTGGCTTGGGAGGTGGGGCCGGTCCTACCCCGAAGTGAACCGAGTAACCAGCTTCAACAAGTTCGCCGAAAAACTGAGTGATGCCGCCGGTCGGTGGAGTGATCGCCCCTGACTGCAGGAGTTGTAGCCAGAAAACAATCTGCTCGTTGACCCCCGCTGGCAGGGGCGGTGGGTCTGGTGGGTCAGCGTCAGACATTGCCGACCCCGGCCTGCTGCAACACTTCGACCGTCACGTAGTGCCGAAACTGTTCGGGCGTCATCCCAGCCGCGGCACTCACCTTCTCGACTCCGCTGAGCAGCTTCATCTTCATCTCCTCGATCTGCTCAGGAGTAGCCTCAGGCGGTGCCGTCAGGCGCAGCACCAACCGCTCGTCGGGATCGGCTGTTGGCCACCCTTCGGGAACACCCTCGGGCCACATCGGGCCGAACACCCACGGCGGCACCGGGATGTCGTCGTACCATCCAGAAATGCGACCCTTCCCAACCAGGGTGGAGTAGTCATGCACAATGTTTGGTACGGTCAGTTCATCCACTGAAGCCGCCGCTCTCGCGGAATCAATTGCGGCAATGCAAGAGATTCGACCGGCCTCAGGCGTCATTACGCGGGCAGCGTTTGTACGAGACTCAAGGTCATCGGGGTAGCCGTGATACGCAGTCGGATACATCGATGCGGTGGCGGCGGCAGCATACGCAGCCCGGGTGGCAGCATACAGAATAGGTCCACCACGGGGGCTATTTTGCAGAACTGTGTACGCTCGTATGGCGTGCGGACACAATGTTGGGTCAGCAAAGGCAGACATGCGCTCTGCTAACTCCACCGCCCTTGCAACCTCTGTTTGCAATGCTGCTGATGGCCTTGGGAAATTCCGACTAAATAATGGTAACACCCGCCGGGCGCATCGGGCCGCGAACGCCACGCGCGCCCATCGCGGCAATGCGGCGATCTCTTCTTGCGTCGGCAGTGTCACTTCATCCGCCATCTCACACCCCCGTGAGTTCGAGGTGTTCGACCGCCTCGCGGACTTCTGGGGTCACCCGCGGGCCGAGCACGGCGGCGATCTTGGCGTTGATGTCGGCGTCTTGACGGGTGACGAGAGTTCGTTTCGCCTGCTTCGACAACTCGGCCAGCTTGTCGGTGATGGCGTAGATTCGCCGGAGGAAGCCGTCGGTCGCCATCATCACCAACTGAATCGTCAACTTCTGATCGGTCTGGATCGTGCCGGACGGGTCGAATTGAACCCCCGCTCCGCCCAGACTGCGGTCCAGGTCTTGGATGTACGTGATGAGGACGGCCACCATCGCGGACAGTTTATTCTCGTCCACCTCCGGGTGCCGGCGGACGCTGAACCACAGGTAGGGCGACACGGCCAGCAACCCGCAAGGGAGGGGTTCCTCTTCCGCGATGGACTTCAGCCACTTGTCGTGATCAATGTCAACCTTCATGGGGTCACCCCGTAGCGTGCGAGCAGAGCGTCCGCTTGGGCCTGCGTGTATTCGAAGTATACCAGACCACCGGGATAGAGTGGGCCGACCTCGGTCATGCTCCGCCGCCGATACCAGTCCTCGGCTTGTTTGATAGCGGACAGTCGCATCCGCCCGGCGTGCCCGGTTTCGCGGCTGATGAGGACGGTTTCGATCAGGAGTGCCGTACCGACGCCCTGATACCTAACCCCGTTCGGGTGCTGGTCCAGGTTCCACGGTGCGGCTTCGAGGATCGCCAACTCGACTGCGTGGGCGGTCGAAGTCAGCAGGCTCGGGCGCGGGTTCCGCCACACGGCGGCCAACCCTTCAACAGACCCGCCAACCGTCGCCGCCAGAAACTGAAAGCTGGTCGAGCCCATTTTCCGCACCCAGTCCCAGCCGCTGTGTTGCGCGAAGGGCGGCAGCCGCACTCGTTCGGGTGCCCAGAGACGTTCCACGTCCGGGAATGACACGTCTGGGAAATCACGGACCAGTTCGCCGTCCAACAGCGTCGGCGGACGGGTACGGCAATCCTGGAGGCGAACGGTACGAGGATTCATGGCGTGATTGTACCCTCACCCGGCGACGAGCGGCAGCTTGCGGCGGCCCAGGCCTTCGGCGTCCTTCGTCTTCGGCAGGCGGTGCTGGTTGTTCGCCTCCCAGTCGGCCAGCTCCTCCATCAGCGCGTCCACGATGTCCGCTTCGGCCACCCGCCGCACCATCTCGCCGTTGCGGAAGATCATGCCCTGCCCGTTGCCAGCGGCGATGCCGATGTCGGCTTCTTTCGCCTCGCCGGGGCCGTTCACCACTCACCCGAGCACCGAGATCTTCACCGGCAGCCGCTTGCCCTCCAGCCGTACTTCCAACTCCGCGATGATCTTTTCCAAATCAATCGCCAGTCGGCCGCAGGTGGGGCACGCGATCAGTTCCGGCCGCCGCACCCGCCGCTGGGTGGCTTGCAGGATGTCGAAGCAGGCGGCGATCTCGGGCACCGGGTCACCGAGCAAGCTGACGCGAATCGTGTCGCCGATGCCGTCGAGCAGGATGGGCGACAGCCCGGCGGCGCTCTTCGTCACCGCATACGGCGGCTTGCCCGCTTCGGTGACGCCGATGTGCGTGGGGTAGTCGGCCAGCTTCGCGTATAGCCGGTACGCCTCCACCACGACCAGCACGTCGGACGACTTGAGCGACACGATGATGTCGTGATACCCCTCCTCTTCGGCGATTTCCAAACTCCGCAGGCAGCTCTCCACCATCGCCGGCGGGCAGGGGAAGCCGTACTTCTCGTTGAACTCGCGCTCCAGGCTGCCGGCGTTCACGCCGATCCGCATGGGGATGCCGCGGTCTTTGGCCTTCCGCACCACCTGGCGGAAGCGGTCCACGCTGCCGATGTTGCCGGGGTTGATCCGCACCTTGTCGATGGGGTGGTCGAGGGCGGTCAGGGCCATCTTGTAGTCGAAGTGGATGTCGCAGATGAGCGGGATGCCGATCTGCTTCTTGATCTCGGAAAGTGCCCCGGCGTCTTCGGGTTTGGGCACCGTCACCCGCACCAGTTCGCACCCGGCTTCTTCCAAAGCGTGAATCTGGGCCACCGTGGCGGCCACGTCGAACGTGTCGGTGGTGGTCATCGACTGCACGCGGATCGGCTCGTCGCCACCGATGCCGACGCCGCCGACCGTCACCGTGCGGGTCTTGTGCCGCGGCTTGCCGGGCACCTTCTGGGCGGTCTCGAGCACGGACAGATCGAAGCGGGACATATTGCTGCCTCGGCGGGTGGTCGGGAGGGTGTTGAACGGTCAACCGTGGGCTGTTAGTTTATGTCACCGACCCGACGCGGAAGCCCCACCGATTGGCGGACGCCCGATGAGTCAGTCTGCTCGGCGGAAGTGCACCATCAAGGATGTGCGGAGCGGGGTGCCGGTTCCGGCCCTCGTCTCCACTGTCTACACGTCGGCTCGCGTCCTTCGTGCCGAGGCGAGTTGGCGGCAGTTCGGGCGGCTCGGCCCGACCACCGCCTGGGACTGTTCGCGGAAGGGGGGAACGATTCAGTCGGGGTATCACCAAGTGCTCGCAGTCTCCTGCCGCCGGCGGGTCCAAGGGATGATGGCCGTTCGCACGCGGCCGGAAGCGAGTCTGGCGGTCGCCGGCGGAAGCGTGTTGTATGTGGACTTTCTCGAAGTCGCCCCCTGGAACTTGACTCACCCCCGACAATACTCCGGGTGCGGCACTCAACTGCTCGCCGAAGCCGTTCGCGTCAGTTGGGCGATGGGGTTGGGCGGGGGCATCGGTCTCCATGCCATCAACACGGCGGTCGGATACTACCGCCAACTCGGGATGACCGACCTGGGCGACCAGCCGTACTACGGGTCATCACTGTTGCCGTATTTTGAATTCACCCCGCCCCAGGCGGCGGCTTGGTACACCCAGGGGAGGTTCGGCTCATGGCCACCGCAATGAGGGTGCGCGCGAAGCGCCAGTTGACCGACGCCGAACAGCGGTTCCTAGAAATGGCGGAACTGGAGGAGGAGTATCCGGTCACCGCCGGCTTCCCGCCGGGGTTCCTCGACGCCTATTGGGGTGAAGTCCGCGGACTGTTAGTGGCGGGCGGACTCCCGCCGAAGGCGTGCCAACCACGGATCGACGAATACCTAGCCGCCCACGGCCTCGACTGGTGGCGGATCCATGAACGGCCGCCGGCCGCCGTTGCCGACGACATCCTCCGTTCCTCTCCTCCCGGACCCGATGCCATGAGCAAAGCCACACCGCCCGTCGTCGAAGCGTTCACTCCGCCGGACGCCGACCTCGCCGCCCTGCTCGGCGACACGTCGGCGTTCGACAAGGCCACCGCCAAGGGGAAGGTGGGCAAGCCGGTGGGGGCGGTGACCGTCGCGGCCACCAGCGGCAAGAAGCGCCACCTGGCGGTGGCGTCGGACGAAGGGCCGATGACCGTCCGCGAGGCCACCGCCGCCGGGTTCACCCGCATCGGCATCGTGTACAACGGGCCGGTGAACGGCCGTCCGGAGTGGGAGCTGCTCGACGAGGTGCGGCACCGCGACCCCGTCCTGGGTTGCACGCTCATCGCCCCGAAGGGGTACAAGTTCGACCTGGCGTCGGTGCCCCGCCCGCTGTGGGCAATCATCGCCCCGTTCGACCTGTCCACCCTCGCCCCGCTCTTCCACGACCTGCTGTACGAGTTCCGCGGGCTGCTCCCGTCGGCCGACTACGTCACCCCCCACCCGCAGCCGCGGCGGTTCAACCAGAAGGACGCCGACGACCTGTTCCTGCGGCTGATGATGCTGGAGGGGGTGCCGGCGTGGAAGCGGAACGCCGCGTACGTGGCCGTGCGGTCGGCCGGGTGGACGTACTGGAACACGTGAGGCGGGCAGGATCACCGTTCGAACCCGACGCCCTCGGCGAACGCCCGGCGGACGGCCGCCGGGTCGCCGCACCCGACCGCCGCGGCCCACTATTCGACACGGTTCAGGAAGCCATGCAACTTCTCCTCGACCCCGGCCAGTTCGGTGGCGAACCGCTCGCGGGTGAACTCGACGGGTGACCCCTCGCCGGTGCGGGTGAACCCGCCGTCCTTCCACACGCGGGCCACGTCGCCGACCCACTCCGCCCACCCGGTCGGGTCGTGGCCCATCCACGGGGAGCTGCCGTCGGCGAGGAACTGTTGCCACTCCCGCCATGTCTTCAAGCTACAGCAGCAACTCGGCCCGACCTCCCGTTCGGCGTCGCCCGCCGCAACCCCGCCGTCGAGGGTGAATGGGGCGAACGCGACGAGCGCGTCGAGCCAGTCGGCGGGAGTCGGCCCCACGTCCAGTTGCCCGGAATGAACCACCCCCGCGACGACCGATCCGACCTCGGCGGCGGTCAGTTCGGCCGACAGGGAAATCTCAGAGCGGGCGTGCGAGTCTTCGTCGGACCACGCCCACGCCCACGGCGGGGAGCACCGCGGGACCAATACGGGCGGGCGACCGGGTGCAATGTGGGCGGGGTGGACATGCCGGAATTGTAGCCGCGACATTGCCACGAACATTGACCCGGGAATGCAGTGACCGGGTGGCTTGTGGCGGGTGCCGTTGCCCCGATCCCAGAGTTTACGCTGCAATTGCAGGTGTTTTGGTTTCTCGCGGTCGGTAACTCACCTCTTTCGGGAGTGGCTGAGCGTGTAGGTACGCTGCATACGCTCGCACCCAAACTTTGCTGA